>JBKJMY010000161.1:0-4465 GCA_046596115.1 Arenimonas sp. | reverse complement strand
GCGAGAAGTAGGCGCCGCCGAACAGCGCCACTGCCTCGACCGGGGAAAAATTGGGTGGATGCGGAAGCAGGCGCGACAGCGCGGCCAGCAGGATCATCCCGACCAGAAGCAAGGGACCGGACGAGGGCAGCAGGGCGGGCTTGTCGTGCATGGCGGTGTGGTCTTTTCCTGGCTGGGCAGCGCGGCGATGGCCGGCTGACGACGGGATGGTTAGGATACCGCAACGCGTCCCCGCCGGCCCCCATCTTCCGTGAACCCCGATTTCGACATCCTTGTGCTGGGCGCCGGCCTTGTAGGCGCCAGCTTGGCCTGTGCGCTGGAGGGCCGGGGCGTCCGCGTGGGCCTGGTGGAAGCCAGCGCGCCGCGGCAGGCGCCGCCCGGATTCGATGGGCGCAAGCTGGCGCTCGCCGCCGCAAGCGTGCACGCCCTGGGTGCGCTGGGTGTGCTCGGGCTGGCGGAGCCGCCGCCTAGCCCGATCCGGCGCATCCATGTTTCGCGCGCCGGCGATTTCGGCAGCGTGCGCTTGCGCGCCGTGGATAGCGGCCGGGAAGCGTTTGGTGCCGTGATCGCCGCCGATGCACTCGGTGCCGCGCTGGAGCAACGGCTTTCCGCCTTGCGCGACACCACGCAACTGCGTCCGTGGGCGATGGCTGCACTGCGCCAGGGGACCGATGCCATCGAGGTGGAATTGCGCCAGGCCGAGTCGGTGCAAACGGTGACGGCGCGATTGCTGGTCGCCGCCGATGGCACGCACTCGGCGGCGCGCACGGCGCTGGGTATCGGCGTGATTGAACATGACTATGGCCAGGTCTTGCTGGTCAGCAGCCTGGCGACCGATCGACCGGCCGACGGCACGGCATACGAACGATTCACCGCGGAAGGTCCCATCGCCCTGCTGCCGATGGGTGATGCCTACGGCGCGATCTGTGCTGTGGCCGCGGCCGATGCGCCGCGCTGGATCGCGATGGATGATGCCCACTACGCCGCCGCATTCCAGCAGCGCTTCGGCTGGCGCGCAGGACGCGTGCGTCGGGTCGGAGCGCGCAGTGTCTATCCGATCCGTCGCGTGCTGGCAAAGCAGTTGCATGCCCCGCGAGCGTTGCTGGTCGGCAATGCGGCGCAAACCATCCACCCCATTGGTGCACAGGGCTTCAACCTTGGCCTGCGCGACGCGCTCACCCTGGCTGAATTGGTCGACGATGGCGATCCCGGTCGGCCGGAGTTGCTCGTCGCTTATGCGCAAGCGCGGCGCGAGGATCGCGACAGCACGCTCGCCTTCAGCGATGGCCTGGCTGGCCTGACCTCGACCCCCGGGCTGGCGGCGCGCCTGTTGCGCTCCACCGGCCTGGTGGCGCTGGCACATATCCCCGGCTTGTCTGCGCCGCTGGTTGCCGGCGCCATGGGCTATCGCGGCCGGGTGCCGCGGCTGGCGCGCGAACCATGAGCATGCCTGTGCATACCCGCGCGCGACGCGGACGGGACGCCGCTGCGCCAGCACTTGATGTCGTGATCGTCGGTGCAGGCGTGGTTGGCGCGACGGCGGCGCTGGCGCTGGCGCGCGCAGGCTTGCGCGTGGCCATCGTCGAGGCGCATCCGCCGCCTGCGTGGGATCCCGCGACGCCCGACCTGCGCGTGTACGCCATTGCGCCGGATGCGCGCGCGTTGTTTGATCGCCTCGGCGTGTGGCCGGCGATCGCCTCGGCGCGCGCGATGCCGTATCGGCACATGCACGTCTGGGATGCGACCGGCCCGGGCACGCTGGATGTGTCTGCAGATCGCGTCGGCCGGCCGGAACTGGGACACATCGTCGAACATGGCTTGCTGGTGGACCGGTTGTGGTCGGCGCTGGCCAGCGAGCCATCGGTCCGACGGCTGTGTCCTGCGCGCGCGCTGTCGCTCACCCAGGATAATGACGGCGTCTGTCTACAGCTCGACGATAACCAGACAGTGCGCGCGCGCCTGCTGCTGGGCGCCGACGGCGCCGCATCGCGCGTTGCTACCTTGGCCGGGATCGACGCCGATGCGCGCGACTATGGCCAGCGTGGCCTGGTTGCGTATGTGCGTACCGAGCAACCGCACGAGGATGCCTGCTGGCAGCGCTTCCTGCCGGAGGGTCCGTTGGCCTTCCTGCCCTGCGCGGACGGCCGTAGTTCGATCGTGTGGTCGCTGCCGGAAGCCGATGCGGTCCGCCTGCTCGAGGCCGACGCCGGCGATTTTGAAACCGAACTCGCGCGCGGCCTGGATCGCCGCCTCGGCGCCTGCCGCGTGGACTCGATGCGCGCGGCGTTTCCATTGCGTCGAAAACTTGCCACTACGATGCTGGCCGGCCGCATCGCCCTGGTCGGCGATGCCGCGCACGTTGTGCATCCGCTGGCAGGGCAGGGCGTGAACCTGGGACTGCGCGATGTTGCCGCGCTCGCGGCAGGCGTGGAGGCGGCGGGCGTTCGAGGTATCGATGCCCTGTCCGCAACGCGGCTTGGGCGCTGGGCGCGCACGCGCACCAGCGAGAATGCGATCGCCGCACGAACCTTCGAAGCGATCCATGACCTGTACAGCTCGCAGGCGCCGATGGCCGGGCTGCTGCGTGGCCCGCTGCTGGGCTTGGCCGGCGCATTGCCGCCGGTGACGCGCATGCTCTGGCGTCGCGCTGCCGGCCTGTAGCGACAATTTCCTGCCGCGTGATGTTGTGCTGCGTGATGTTGCGCTGCTTTAAAGGCCAAGCGGCGCCGCGATTTCTAGCGCGCGGGCGGGGCCAGGAATTCGCGCCGGTTGAGGCTGCCGTCGTGGTTGGCGTCCTGCTTGCGGAACTGCCCGGCGATTCGGCGCTGGTGATCGACCAGCGTCAGTCGTTCCTTGCCAGGCACCAGTTGCTCAGAGAGCTCCAGCACGCCATCGCCGTTGCGATCCATCTGCCGGAACGCCCAGCTCATGCGCTCGACGTATTCGGCCTGCGAGATGCGGCCGTCGTGGTTGGTGTCCACGACCGAGAAATAATCGCTGCCCGATTGCGCCTGCGCCGTTTCCGATACGAGCGCGGTGAGTGCGGCAAGCGCGGTGAGCAAGGCAAGCGCGCTCGGCGCAGCCAGACAGACAAGCGCGGCAAATACACCGGCGCGGCGACGCACTGGCCGGGGCAAGCTCAAAGGTCGCGCACCTTGGCGGCGGGATCGGTGGCGAACACGGTGATCTCCTCGCGATCGTGGTAGAGCTGGCGCGCGCGGATGTGCAGCGGCTTTCCCGCGGCATCGGCAAATTTCGCCAGGCAATCGCGCGATTCTTCCCAGCGCCGCTTCATCGGCAGCTTCAGGTTGAAGATTGCGTTCTGGCACCAGCCGCGCGAGAACCACTCGGCCATCCGCGAGGCGACCTTGCGCGGTGACTCGACCATGTCGCAGACCATCCAATCCTGTGCCCGCGGCGGCACCCAGGTGAAGCCGTCGGCGCGCTGGTGTTCCACCAGGCCGGTGGCAAGTGCCGACTCGGCCATCGGGCCATTGTCGATCGCCAGCACGCGCATGTGCAGGCGCGCGAGCACCCAACTCCATCCGCCGGGCGCGGCGCCAAGGTCGGAGGCGCGCATGCCGGGCTGCAGGAGGCGCTTGCGCTCGTCATCGGTCATCAGCACCAGGATCGCTTCCTCGAGCTTGAGCGCGGAGCGGCTGGGTGCATCGGACAATTGGCGCAGTCGCGGCACGCCCTGTGGCCAGGGCGCGGCATCGGCGCGATCGGCCACGGCGAGCAGCAGGTGGTCGCCATCGAGCACGAACACATGCAGCCGTGGCAGCCGCGGATCGTCGCGCTCGGTCAGCAGCCCGCGCTTGCGCAGGGCAGGACGCAGCGCATTGCCGAAAGCCCGCGCCAGCCCCGCCAATGGCTTGCCCTCGTCGGTGTCGGGGTATTCCAGCCACAAGTCGCCATAGCGACCGAGCCCACCGAGGGCATCCATGACCGGGGTGATGCGGTCGCGGGGATCCAGCCCATCCAGGTCGGCCAGCAGCCGCAGTTTCTGTCGTGCGAACACCAGTTTGTCGAGCGGCAGCGCAGCCGACAGCGTCTTGGCATCGGCGCCGGCCAGTTCCACGTATCCGGCGTTGCGCTGGGTGCGCGCCCAGACGCCGATGCCCGCGTCGGCGGCGCGTTCGACCAGTTCGGCTGCGAGTTCTGGTTCAAATCCCGCGCGACAGTACGCGAGCAGGCCGAAGCTGGCCGTGGCCTCACCGGGATCGGCTTCCGGCGCCAGTGCGTGGCCTGCGGGCGGTTCAATAGACACGGCCACCCGCTCCATAGTCGCGCAGCACGTCGCATGCCGCGTTGCGCGCAATATCCGCCTGCACGGCGATGCCGCGCTTGTTCAATTCGCCCTGCCAGTCGGCCGGCATCGGGCCTTCGTCGAAACCGGCAAGGCCCTGCACGTCGTCGGCACGCGCAGCAACCAGCAATTGGTCGATGCCGGACCAGAACAGGG
>JBKJMY010000149.1:0-4635 GCA_046596115.1 Arenimonas sp. | reverse complement strand
CGCAGGCCGGCCTCAAGCTCCGCCAGGCCGGCGGCGTCAAGCTGACCGTCGATTTCGGCGTGGATCAATTCGATAACGCGAACGTCGACCATGTCAGGCCATCCCTCCCGCCACGAGGACGTCGCGCAATGCCTGGCGGGCGGTGAACAGGCGCGATTTGACGGTCTTCACGGGGCAGTCGAGGATCTGTGCGATCTCCTCGTAGCTGCAGCCCTGGAGATGCTTGAGCACGATGACCGTGCGGTATTCGACCTTGAGTTCCATCAGGGCGGCCTGCAGGGCAGCGTCGCTGGCCTGCTGGTCGGCGGCCTGGTCCGGGCCGGCGCGGTCGCCGGCGACGTCGTCTTCGAAAGACTCCGACTGCGGCCGCCCGCGCACCTGGTCGAGCGCTTCATTGACCGCGATGCGATACAGCCAACCGGCAAAAGGCTGGGCAGTATCGAACTGGCCAAGGCGCTCGTAGGCACGCAGGAAGGCAGTCTGGGTCACGTCGATGGCGTCCTCTCTATGGTTCAGGACCCGGTACGCCGCGCTGAAAACCTTGGCCTGGTAGCGGACCAGCAGGATTTCGAAGGCGTGGCGATCGCCGCCCCGGCATTTCAGCACCAGTGCGACATCTGAGTCGTCTGGCATGACTACGGGCGGCGGCGAAAAAGGTTGGACGGTGACCTCAGCCAGGCGGCCGATTGACGTCGAACAGCTGGTCGAACCCGGAAAACTTGAAGATGTCGTGGATGTGGTGGTTCACGTTGACCAGGCGCAGTCGGCCGCCGCTGGCGAGCAGGCGCTTGTGCGCCTTGAGCAGCACGCCCAGCCCCGCGCTTGAGATGTACTCGAGGCCGGCGAAGTCAAACTCCGGCAGCGATTCCTTGGCATCAAGGAATGCCTGCGCCTTGGCACATTGGGCCGCGTCGAGGCGGCCGCTGAATGCGATGCCGCCCTGCTCGCCTTGGCTGATCTCGAACATCAGGGTTGCTCCCGCCGCTTGCTGAATGTGACCAGGCTGCGTCGCCCAGAATAGTCGTAGTCGACCGCATCCACCAGCCGCCGGACCAGATGTACGCCCAGGCCGCCGGGCTGGCGCCGATCTGCGGTCATTGCGATATCCACGTCGGGGGCTTCGGTGATGTCGAAGCAATCGCTGTCGGGATCGCTCAGGCTGCCGACCAGGGCATCCGGCCGACAGGCGATCGACAGCGTGATCTCGCCGCTGCCGGATGCGTTGTACTTGACCATGTTGGTGAACAGCTCCTCGACCGCGAAGCGCAGCGCATAGTCTTCCTCGGCGCTGGCGCCGGCGCGTACCAGGGCGGCATCGAGGAAGGCGAACACCGGCTCGAGGGCATCAAAGCTTCGCGCGAATGCCCGGGACTCGACCCAACCCGGGCCGGTGCCAGTATCCGCGGCGAGCAGCGGCTCCGGCTCGCCCAGGCGCTTGATCAACACCACGGTGATGTCGTCGAGCTGTGGCGCGCCGCGACCGAAGGCTGCGACAGCCGCCAACAGGCGCTCGAGCAACCTGGACATCGGCTCGTGGTGATGGCGACGCAGCAGGTCGACCACGGCCTGTTCGCCGAACTGTGCTTCCTGCGCATCGGTGTACTCGAACACACCATCCGAGACCAGGGCGAACACATCGCCGGGACGCATGTCCACCGTTTGCGGCGGCTTGAGCTGGAGCAATTCCATCGCGCCCATCGGGAAGGTGGTGGGGGCAAGCACGTCGCAGGCCTGGGTCGCCGCGCGGAAATGCAGCAACGGCCCCTGCCCGCCCGAGTGGTAGCTCAGTTCGTGCGAGACCGGATCCAGTCGGCCCAGGAAGGCGGTGACGAAGCGGTCTTCCGGCAAATCCATCACCAATTGGTCGTTGATGTGCCGGAAGGTGTCGTCGAGGCTGGCGCCGAAGCGTTGCGCCAGGCGCAACATCGCGCGTACCTGGGTGGCCGACAGTGCCGGACCGATGCCATGGCCGGTCGCGTCGCCCATCAGCACCATCAGCGCGCCGTCATTGGTCGGCACGAAATCGTAGGTGTCGCCGCCGGTGTCGTCGGTGGGCTGGAACAGCCCGGCCAGGTCGTAACCGGGCATGTCGGGCGGCGACTTGGGCAAGGTGCCCATCTGGATGTCACGCGCGACCGCGATCTCCTGCCGCAGCGTCTCCGCCAGCACCAGGCGTTCGGTCATCTGCATACGCTGTAGCGCCACCGCGCACTGGGCGGCGAGCGCGCTGGCCATGGCTTCGTCGTCTGCCTCGAACACGCCGTCGTGGCGATTGACCACTTGCAGCACGCCAACCAGGGAATCGTCGTAACCCACCAGTGGCAAGGTCAGCAGGCAGCGGGTGTGATGGCCAGTGCGGAGATCCATTGCCCGATCAAAGCGCGGGTCGGCATAGCAGTCGGGGACATTGATGATGGTGCCAGTGCGCACGCACTCGCCGACGATGCCGCGGTCGGCCGAAATGCGGATCGGGTCCAGGCCCCGCGCGACGCGCATTTCCAGTTCGTGGGTGGCTGGGTGGTATTGCCAGACAGTCCCGCCCTCGGCGTCGAGCAAGTCCTTGGCCGCATCCACCACTTCGTACAGCATGCCGTCGAGGTCGGACGGCTTGGCCAGGTTGCGGGTGATCTCGAGCAGGCGGGCCAGCCGCTCGGTGGACAGATTGCCGGGTTGGGCGGGGGTATCCATGCGCGCTAGCCGCGGGCCCGGGCCACGGCCTCGCGCATGCGCGCGATCACCTCGGCGTAATCAGGGGCATTGAAGATGGCGGATCCGGCAACAAAGGTATCGGCACCGGCGCGGGCGATCTCGCCGATGTTGTCGGCCTTCACCCCGCCGTCCACTTCCAGCCGGATATCGCGCCCGCTGGCATCAATCAGCTTGCGGATACGGCGCAGTTTTTCCAGTGCACCCACGATGAAACTCTGGCCACCGAAGCCCGGATTCACCGACATCACCAGCACCAGGTCTATGCGGTCGAGCACGTAATCCAGGCAGTTCAGCGGCGTGGCCGGATTCAGCACGATGCCTGCCTTGCAGCCATTCGAGTGGATCAGCTGGATGGTGCGGTCAACGTGCTCGCTGGCCTCGGGGTGGAAGCTGATCGAGGTGGCACCAGCCTGGGCGAAATCCGGCACGATCCGGTCCACCGGCTTGACCATCAGGTGCACGTCGATCGGCGCCGTCACGCCATGCTTGCGCAACGCCTCGCAGACCAGCGGGCCGATGGTGAGATTGGGCACGTAGTGGTTGTCCATCACGTCGAAATGCACCCAGTCGGCGCCTGCGGCGAGCACGGCATCGACTTCTTGCCCAAGTTTGGCGAAGTTGGCCGAGAGGATGGACGGGGCGATCAGGCAAGGGGACATGGCGGGACTCACGTGGAAGGCTGGCGTCAGCGGCCGCGCTGGCGCTTGATCTGGTCATACGCGGCATTCGCCTCGCGGGTGCGGCGCTCGGCGAGTTCGCGGATCTCCGGCCCGGCGGCGGCAACCCGGTCGGGGTGGAACTCCGACATCAGGCGCCGATAGGCGGCCTCGATATCGTCGTCGCTGGCCGACTCGTTGACGCCGAGGATGCCATAGGGATTGCTGGCCGCGGGTGGTGGCGGCTGATCGGCGCGGCCGCGCCCGGAAAACACACCGGTGTCGTACAGGTGGCCCAGGATGATGCCCACGACCATCAGGATCGGACGCTTCGTCAGCAGTCCGAGCAGGAAGCCAATGACCTTGCCGCGCCAGTTCATCCGGGCAGTCTAACAGCCGCTCCGCGCGCGCCGCCGCTACAATGGCGCATTGCACAACCGGTGCCTGCCGATGTCCACCACCCTCCAGCACTCCGACTTGCCCGGCCTGACCTTGCTGCACCAGGGCAAGGTGCGCGACGTGTTCGACTTGGGCTCGGGCCAGTTGCTGATGGTGGCGAGCGACCGGTTGTCCGCATTCGACGTGGTGTTGCCGGACCCGATTCCAGGCAAGGGCGAAATGCTCTGCCAGATTTCCAACTTCTGGTTCGGCAAGACGGCGCATCTCATCCCCAACCACCTCACGCATGCCGCGGTGTCGTGTGTGCTGCCTGCGGGCGTGGATCCGGCGCTGTATGAAAAGCGCAGCGTGGTGGTCAAGAAATTGCGCGCCCTGCCCGTGGAGTCGATCGCCCGCGGCTACCTGATCGGCAGTGGCTGGAAGGACTACCAGGCGACCGGCTCGGTCTGCGGCATCGCACTGCCCGCCGGCCTGCAGTTGGCCGAACAATTGCCGGAACCAATCTTCACGCCCTCGACCAAGGCCGCGGTCGGCGACCATGACGAGAACGTCAGCTACGCGGCCGTCGAGTCGCGCATCGGCACCGAGCTTGCCGCGCGCGTGCGCGATGCCACCCTGGCGATCTACAGGTTCGCGGCCGAATACGCCGCTATCCGCGGCATCATGATCGCCGATACCAAGTTCGAGTTCGGGCTCGACGATGACGGCGTGCTGCACGTGATGGACGAGATGCTGACGCCGGATTCCTCGCGCTTCTGGCCGGTCGATTCCTGGCGGGTCGGGATCAGCCCGCCGAGCTACGACAAGCAGTTCGTGCGCGACTACCTGGAGGCGCAGGGCTGGGACAAGACCCCGCCCGGGCCACGATTGC
>JBKJMY010000078.1:0-6880 GCA_046596115.1 Arenimonas sp. | reverse complement strand
CTCACGGGCACGCAACTCACGGGCATGGGCTTGTCATTCCACGGCGCCACCGGCACCGTGACCGGCTCGCGCTACCTGCTCGAATGCGATGGCCGCCGCGTTCTCATTGATTGCGGCCTGTTCCAGGGCTGGAAACAGTTGCGCCTGCGCAACTGGAATCCACCCGGCTTTGATCCAGCCAGCCTGGATGCGGTGGTACTGACACACGCGCACCTGGACCACAGCGGCTATCTGCCGCGCCTGGTGATGGACGGCTTCCGCGGCAAGGTCTGGTGCACGCCAGCCACGCGCAGCCTGTGCGGGCTGCTGCTGCCCGATTCCGGGCGCCTGCTCGAGGAAGAGGCCGACTATGGCAACCGCAAGGGCAGCTCCAAACACCATCCGGCACGACCACTTTACGATGAGGATGCGGCCAAGCGCAGCCTGCGCCAGCTGCATCCGGTTTCGTTTGATCAGGACTTCGAACCTGCGCCCGGAATCGTTGCACGTTTGCGTCCGGCCGGACACATCCTCGGCGCAGCCTCCGCGCTGGTCCGCGGTGGCGGCACCACGATCGAATTCAGCGGCGACCTCGGACGACCGGACGACGCCTTGATGCGCGCGCCGGTACCGCCGGCGGCGTGCGACTGGCTGGTGGTGGAATCAACCTACGGCAACCGTCTGCACGCAAAGTTCAACGCGCGCGAGGAACTGGCTGCTGCGCTCGGCCCGGTGCTTGCCCGCGGCGGCGTTGCGGTCATCCCCGCGTTTGCGGTCGGCCGCGCGCAGTTGCTGCTGCATCTGATTGCCGAACTGCAGGGCGCGGATGCCATCCCGCGGGTGCCGGTCTATCTCAACAGTCCGATGGCGACCGATGTCGGCGCGCTGCTGGGCGAGTATCGCGACGAGCACCGGCTCGACGATGCCGCGCTGGCGGCGATGACCCAGGGCACGCGGATCGTCAACAGCGTCGAGGAATCCAAGGCGCTCAATCGCCGGAAGGGGCCGATGATCATCGTCTCGGCCAGCGGCATGGCCACCGGTGGCCGCGTGCTGCACCACATCACCGCGTTCGGGCCGGACCCGAACAACGCGATCCTGCTCAGCGGCTTCCAGGCCGGGGGAACGCGCGGCGCCAAGCTCGCCGCTGGCGCAACATCGCTGCGCATCTATGGCCAGGATGTGCCAATCCGCGCGCAGGTGATCCAGCTCGGTTCCGCATCCGCGCATGCCGACGCGGACGAGCTGATGGCCTGGCTGCGCGCGGCGCCGCGGCCGCCACGCACGGTCTTTGTCACCCATGGCGAGGCCGATGCGGCCGATGCGCTGCGCGAGCGGATCGAACACGAACTCGGCTGGCCGGTGCGTGTTCCGGAATACCTCGAGCGCGTGGTGTTGTCTGCCGCGACGACGCCGCCGACGCCGCCCGCGTCGTCCTGATGCCGGACGCCCTGATGCCGGACGTCCTGATGCAGGGCCGCCGACTGGATGGCGGCCCGACAGCGGGTGGCCTGAGCAGCGCCGAGGCCGCGGCACGCCTGCGCAGCCACGGCCCGAACGAGTTGCCGCGCCCCGGGCGACGGCACGGGCTGGCAATCGTGCTGGGCGTGCTGCGCGAACCGATGTTGCTGCTCCTGCTTGGGGCATCAACGATCTATTTCCTGCTCGGCGAACATCGCGATGCCCTGATCCTGCTGGTGTCGGTGCTGGCGGTGATCGCGCTGACCGTGGTGCAGGAGGGTCGCTCGGAACACGCGCTGGATGCATTGCGCGATCTGTCGGCGCCGCGTGCACGGGTGCACCGCGGCGGCGTGGCAATCAGCGTGCCCGCAATCGAGCTCGTGCCAGGCGACTGGATCGAAGTCGGCGAAGGCGATCGCGTACCTGCGGATGCGCGTGTCATCGAAGGCGTCGCGCTGATGCTCGACGAATCCCTGCTCACTGGCGAATCCGTTCCAGTCGCACGCGTACCGACGCTTGCTGGCGTCGATCCTGCGCAGACGCATATCCAGGCAGGGACGCTGGTGGTGCGCGGACACGGCATTGCCGAGGTGACAGCCACCGGCCGCGACACGGCGATGGGCAGCATCGGCGGCAGCCTGCAACCGATGCGCGGCGAACGCACGCGCCTGCAAGCCGAAATGCGCCGCGTCGTTGCGGTGTTCGCGGTGCTTGGCCTGGGTGCCAGCGTCGCGGTGCTGGCACTGCACCTGCATCGCCATGGCGACTGGCTGCAGGCCCTGCTGGCGGCGATCACATTGGCCATCGCCAACATCCCCGAGGAATTCCCGGTGGTGCTGGCAGTGTTCCTGGCGCTCGGTGCCTGGCGAATGGCGCGGCATCGCGCACTGGTGCGACGCGCCGGCGCGATCGAGGCGCTCGGCACGCTCACTGTCCTGTGCACCGACAAGACCGGCACCTTGACCGAGAACCGCATGGCGGTGGCCGAGCTGCGCGCAGGCGATGTCTATGGCGCACCTGACAGCATCGCCACCGAGCCTGTATTGCGCGCCCTGCTCGACAGCGCGGCGCTCGCTTGCGACGACGCTGGCCACGATCCGATGGACCGCGCGATCCGCACCGCAGCGGGCAAGCAAGCGGCGGGCTGGACGCGACTGCGGGAATATCCGTTTGGCGGCGACCTGCTGGCCGTGACGCAAGCCTGGACCGGCCCGGACGATGACGCCGTGCACGTGGCCTGCAAGGGCGCGCCGGAATCCGTTGCCGACCTGTGCAAGCTTGATGCAGCGATGCGTGCGCAGGTGCTGAATGCGGCAACCGCGATGGCGACGCGCGGACTGCGCGTGCTCGGTGTGGCCACCGCGCGGCACGCGGCCGTCGTCGAGGCCAGCGCGTTGCCGGCCGACCCGCGCGACTACGCCTTCGCCTGGTCCGGCCTGGTCGGCCTTGCCGATCCGCTGCGCGCGGGCGTGCCCGCCGCCGTGGCCGAGGCCCGCGCCGCCGGCGTGCGCGTGCTGATGCTGACCGGTGACCACGCCGAAACCGCGCGCGCCATCGCCCGCCAGGCCGGACTGGCGCGGCCCGACCTGGTAACCCAGGGCGACGCGCTCGACGTGCGGGACGCGAAAGCACTCGCGCGCGTGCTCGACGCCGGCGATGTATTCGCGCGCGTCCGCCACGGCCAGAAACTGCGCATGGTGCAAGCGCTGCGCGCGCGCGGCGACGTGGTGGCGATGACCGGCGATGGCGTCAACGATGCGCCGGCGCTGATGGCCGCCGATATCGGCGTGGCGATGGGCGGACGCGGGTCCGATGTTGCCCGCGAAGCCGCCGCGATCGTCCTGCTTGACGACGACTTCGGCACCATCGTGCGCGCGGTGCGCCTGGGCCGCGCCATCTACGACAATATTGCCCGCGCGGTGCGCTACATCCTGGCCGTGCACGTGCCGATTACCGGGCTGGCCTTGTTGCCGCTGATTGTCGGCGGTCCGCTGGTGCTGTTGCCGGTGCATGTGGTGTTCCTCGAACTGATCATCGATCCCGCGTCCACGCTGGTGTTCGAGCGCGAGCCGGAGGCACCCGGCCTGATGCAGCGGCCGCCGCGGCCGGCGACGCAGCGCCTGCTCGGCCGCGCGGCGCTGCTGGGTGGGTTGGCGATGGGCCTTGGCTCATTCGCGGCCGTGCTGGCGGTGTACCTGGGCGCGCGGGCGATGGGGTTGCCGCATCCGCAGGTCGCGGGGCTGTGCTTCATCGCGCTGGTCGCGGGCAACCTGGGGTTGCTGGTGGTGCATCGCGTGCATGGCCGGTTGCGGCAGTTGCTGGCAAATCGACCGTTCCTGGTGTTGCTGCCGCTGACGCTGGCGATGCTGTGGCTGGTCACGCGCGTTGCCACGCCTGCAGGCTGGTTCGGGTTTGCGCCGGCGCCGTTGGGATTGGCGCTTGCTGCCTTTGTGCTGCCGTTGCCACTGCTCGCGGTGATGGATGTGCTTGAGCGGCGTCTGCGACAATGCGCGCTGGCCACTGCGATCGCGGCTGAAGCCGCTCCCACATGAATGATTTGATTGCGTCGCTGCTGTTGGGGTTGATCGAGGGGATTACGGAATTCCTGCCGATCTCAAGCACTGGGCATCTGCTGATTGCCGAGCATTGGCTGGGTGCGCGCTCGGACCTGTTCAATATTGCGATCCAGGCCGGCGCGATCCTGGCGGTGGTGTTCATCTATCGCGAGCGCCTGTTGCAGTTGGCCTTCGGGTTTGCCGAGCGCGCCAATCGCGATGCCGCCTTGAAGCTCGGGCTGGCCTTCGGCGTGACGGCAGTGCTGGGGCTGACGGTGAAAAAGCTTGGCGTCCAACTGCCCGAAACACTTGGGCCGATTGCCTGGGCATTGCTGGTTGGTGGCGTAATGATGCTGTGGGCGGAGCGCGCGGCATCGCGGCGCGCCGAGCGACTCGCCGAATGCATCGCGGCAACGCGCGACGGCGCGACGGCCGAAGCGGCGATCGGTTGGGGCGCGGCGGCATTGGTCGGCGTGGCGCAGGTCGTGGCCGGCGTGTTCCCCGGCACCTCGCGGTCGGCCGCTGCGATCTTCGCCGCGCTGCTGTTCGGCGCCGTTGGTCGCGCGGCGGCAACCGAATTCGCCTTCCTGGTCGGCATCCCGACCATGTTCGCCGCGACCGCGTACGAGCTGCTGCACGTGCTGCGCGACGGCGGCGCGGCGGGCGAGGACTGGACCGGGCTGGGCGTGGCGTTCGTGGTGTCGGCGCTGACCGCGTTCGCGGCGGTGAAGTGGCTGCTCGGCTACATCGTCACGCATCGATTCACGGTGTTTTCCTGGTATCGCATCGTGTTGGGTGTGGTGCTGCTTGGCTGGATTTTCGTCGCTCCGGCGGCGGCTGGCGCAGGCGCCGCGGCATCGGCGCGCGCTGGCGCCGCAGCTGCGTCAGATGCCTCAGCCGATGCACGGGCAGCTGGCGCGGCAACAGTTTCTTTGGCCTCTGGAACGAACGCGCCGACCATGGACTCTGCACCCGCGCGCAGCCGAGCTGGTCCGGCGGTCACCACAGCCATGCTCGACAGCGAACGGCAGGCTGCCGACCGCGCGTTCACGGCGCTGGAGCGCTGCATCACTGCACGAAGGATGCGCGCCAGCCTCGCCGACCCGGTACAGCGCGCGGATCTGGAAGCGGGCACCCGCCAGATGGACGCGGAAACTCGTCAACCGCACAAGGCCACCGAGCCGATGGTTCGCGACATCCTCAATCGCCTCGGCGATGACCTGGCAACGCTGGATGATCCCGCCTGCGCGGGTCGCGATGCGCAGACCGAGGATGGCAGCATCTACGCACTCGCATTGCGGGCCGCGCGACTGGGCAACAGGCACGCGGCCAACTGCTATGTCTCCACCCATTGGGCCATGCCTGCCGAACAGTGGACAGACCCGGCGACGTTCGCCGCCTATCAACCCAATGCGCTGGCCCTACTCCAGCAGGGTGTCCAGGCCGGCGACTGGACAGCCGTGGTGCTGTCGACATTCTTCGCCAATCCTCGCGGCGACGGCATTCCCCACGGCCGGGTCGTGTCGGCCACGCCGGATCCCGACTTCCAATGGGTACGCGACCTGCCGGCAACCAGCCCGATGCGCGCGTATTCGCTATACCGGCTTCTGCAGCTGGGTGCTCTAGGCCATCGACACGCCACGGATTACCAGAGGATTGCCGCCAACGTGGCGAGCCAACTCACCGGCGCCCAGGTTGCCGAAGGCGATGCCTGGGCTCGCACGGTGTTTTCCAGCCGCTTCAGCGGTCGCAAGGACCTTCCGGACTTCCCGATTATTTGCTGACGCGGCCGGCGCTGCTCCCGTCCTTGCCCTTGCCAGCCGACTCGCGCGCCGACGGCGGGGGAAGTTCATCGTGGGTACCATCAAGGCTCAGCGCGCCCAGGTCGCCGTCCCTTTCAGGCGCAATCGCCGAGACCACGGCGTCGATCAGTTCGGACGACAGGCTACGCGTTGACGGCATCGCCATCAGTTCAGCCTTGCGTGCTTGCATCGTCGCGCCGAGCTCGCGCAGGCGTTCGTTGCCGAGCAGCTCGCGCGCCCTTGGGAACATCGCGTCTTCTTCCTCGCCGGCGTGGTGTTCGATCATTTCCCTGAGCACCTTGGCGCGGCCGCTGAACTTGTCGCTGGAGACATCGGTGGCCAACAGGTCCGGCAGTACCAGCTCGCCCGCGGCGCGGTGCTCCTCGAGCGCCTCGAAGTACATCGCTTCGTCATCGCCTTCGCCCGCGGCCTCTTTGAAGGCCGGATAGAAGATCTCCTCCTCGATCTGGCTGTGCACCTCGATCTGCTTCGCGATCCGCGCCAGCAGGTCGCTGCGGGTCTTGCCCGCGCGCTTGGTGGTCTGGCCGAGTTCGGCAAACAACTTGCGCAGCGACTTGTGGTCGTCCTTCAGCAATTCGATCGCGTTCATCACATGACTCCCTGTCGGTGGCCCGCCCATGCGGCGGAACTCTAGTCTCCGCGCGTGGCGCGATACCTGCGCTGAATTCCAGGCTGGTGTCCGAGCCTGTTCAGGCTTTGGTCGACAGTCGCCATGGCACACCAGCGCAAGCTCGCCGTGCGGGCCGAGGACATCCCCAAGCAAGTCCACGCGGGCGGAACGCTCAGGGTTGCAGCGCGGCCTCGAGCTGCGCGGCGACCCAGCGCTCGGCGAAACCACGCAGGTCGGGGCCTTCGATGAAGCCGCAATGGCCGCCATGCTCGGCGATCTCGAGCCTGGAGTGCGCCGGCAATTGCAGCGCATGCAGCGTGTCGACCGGGATGATTGGATCATCCGCCGCCGCCAGCACGCTGACCGGAATCGTCAGCTGCGACAGCCGGCCACCGGCAACCGCGTAGCCTTCGAAGTAATTCTCCACGTCGCCCAGGTCAGTGTGCTTGTCC
>JBKJMY010000326.1:0-12084 GCA_046596115.1 Arenimonas sp. | reverse complement strand
CCCGGTCGAACAGCTTGATGCCGCAGCCGGTATCCGGGGTTTCGTCCTGCAGCAGCCTTGATCGGATCGCGTTGGCGATCTTCGAAGCCCAGCGCTTGCTGCCGCTGTCGCGGCGATTGACGCGCCAGCCGGCAAACAGCTTGAGCGAGGGATCGGCGACGGCGCGCGCGTCGAGCAGCTTCGGGATATCGGCGGGATCGTTTTGGCCATCGCCATCCAGGGTTGCAATCCAGGCGCCGCGCGCGGCCTTCACGCCGTTGCGGATGGCCGTGCTCTGGCCACTCTGCTTGTGGTGGCGCAGCACGCGCAGCTCGGGCGTGGTCGCCATCAGGCTGCGCAGCACGTCGAAGGAATCATCTTTCGAGCAGTCATCCACGTAGACGATTTCGAACGGGATGCGGCCGCGCAGGGCAGCGACGATCTCGGCCACCAGGGGCGCGACGTTGTCGCGCTCATTGAACACCGGCACCACCACCGACAACGCCGGCACCGGCAACGCCGGCACCGACAACGCCGGCACCGACAACGCCGGCACCGACAACGCAGGCACCGACAACGCAGGCACCGGCAATTCCGGCGTGGGCGCGCCCGGAACCGCGTTCACGCGCGCGGCCCGCGCAGCTTCTCGAGGATGCCCTCGAGGGCGTCCAGCCCGTGGTACTGGATCACCAGCTTGCCGCGGCCGCCGCGGCCATGCTGCACCGCGACTTTGGCGCTCAGTGATTCGGACAGTTCGCGCTCGAGCGCGGCGATGTCAGCATCGGCCTTGCGCACCGGCCTGGGCTCGCCGCGCTTGCCGTTGGGCAGCTTGCCCTGCGCGAGCTGCTGCGCACGACGTTCGACTTCGCGCACCGACAGCCCGGCCTCGGCCGCTTCCCTCGCCAGCCCAATGGCTGCCGCGGGCGCGAGCGTGAGCAGCGCGCGTGCGTGGCCCATTTCAAGCTTGCGTGCCTCGAGCAGCGCGCGGATCGGCTCGGGCAGTTCAAGCAGGCGCAACAGGTTGGACACCGCGGCGCGCGAGCGGCCGACAGCTTCCGCGGCCTGCTGGTGGGTCAGCGAGAATTCGTCGATCAAGCGGCTCAGCGCGACCGCTTCCTCGAGTGGGTTGAGGTCTTCGCGCTGGATGTTCTCGATCAGCGCCATGGCGATGACGGCGCGGTCATCCGCGTCGCGCAGCACGACGGGGACTTCGGTCAACCCGGCTTCGCGGGCGGCGCGCCAACGGCGTTCGCCGGCGATGATCTCGAATTTCCCCGGCGCAATTTCACGTGCGACGATCGGCTGGATCACGCCCTGGGCGCGGATGGAATCGGCCAGTTCGGTGAGCGCCGCCGCATCGATCGTCGTGCGCGGCTGGTACTTGCCCGACTGCAGCTTGTCGACCGGGATATGGCGCAAACCATTGCCGGCGATCTCCGCCTCGGTCGCCTGGGTGGGGCTGGGCAAGCGTCCGGCGTTGCCGAGCAATGCCTCCAGGCCACGGCCGAGTCCGGTCTTGCGGGTTGCCATGTCAGCCAGTCTCCTTGCCAATCGTCGATGTGCGCTTGGCGACCTGGGTTTCGCGTCGCACGATCTCGCCGGCCAGGCCCAGGTAGGCAATGCCGCCGCGCGAGCCCTTGTCGTAGCCGACGATGCTCTGGCCATGGCTTGGTGCCTCGGCCAGGCGCACGTTGCGCGGGATGATCGTGCGGAACACGATGTCGCCGAAATGCCGCGTCAGTTCGCCGGAGACGGCGTTGGCCAGGTTGTTGCGCACGTCGAACATCGTACGCACCACGCCAAAAATCTGCAGCCGCGGATTCAATTTCTGCTTGAGCGCCTCGATCGTGTCGATCAGCGCGCTCAGGCCCTCCAATGCGTAGTACTCGCACTGCATCGGCACCAGCACGCCATCGGCCGCGGCCAGCGCATTGAGCGTGAGCAGGGACAGCGCGGGCGGGCAGTCGATCAGGATGTACTGGTAACGATCAGCAACGGTGGCCAGCGCTTCCTTGAGCCGTGCTTCGCGCGCCGGCAGGTCCATCAGCTGGATCTCCGCGGCGGTCAGGTCGATGTTGCCGGGCAGCAGGTCGTAGCCTTCGGCCGTGCTGACGATCGCCTCGGCGGCCGTGCATTCGCGCAACAGCACCTCGGTGATCGCACGCTCCAGGCCGCGCTTTTCCACGCCCGAGCCCATGGTCGCGTTGCCCTGCGGATCGATGTCCACCAGCAGCACGCGGCGCTGTGACTGCACCAGTGCGGCCGCCAGGTTCACGGCGGTGGTCGTCTTGCCGACGCCGCCTTTCTGGTTGGCAATTGCGATGATCCGGGGTGCGGGCATCCGGGCAGGGTCCGATCGTGGGGAGGCGGGAAACAACGCGGCCGACGATTATGCCGGTTCAGGGGCGCGCCGGCGGATTTCCACCAGGTGCCGCTCGGCAGCCAGGCCCGGAACCGCGAGCCGGTGCAGGCCGCACACTTCCCACTGCGCGGGCAGTTCGGCGATTTCAGCGTCTGGCCGCTGGCCCTTCATCGCCAGCAGGCGCCCGCCCGGTGCCAGCAGATGGCCGCCCACCGCCAGGATGCCGGCGAGGCGATCGAGTGCCCGCGCGGTGATCAGGGCAAACGCGCCGGGCTCGTCCACGGCTTCTGCCCGCGAGGCGAGCACGCGCACATCCGACAGACCCAGGGTGCGCACGACCTCGCGCAGGAAGCGCGCCTTCTTGCCGTTGCTTTCCACCAGCGCCACCGCCAGGCCGGGGCGGGCCAGCGCCAGCGGAATGCCCGGCAGGCCTGGCCCGGTGCCCAGGTCGGCCAGCGGACTGGCGTCCACGAACGGCGTCATTGCCAGGGAGTCGAGCAGGTGCCTGGTCAACATCTCGCGCGGATCCCGCACGGCGGTGAGGTTGTAGGCCTGGTTCCAGCGGTCGAGCAGGGCCAGGTAGTCGAGCAGGGGCGTCGCCAGCTCGGCGGGCAGCGCAAGGGCGTCGAGCCCGGCGGCAAGCTCGGGGCGCAGGTGGGCGAGCGGGTTCATGTGCGCATCATTGTCCACGATGAGGCCGCGGCCCGTGCGGGCCGCGGCTCACCGCCCCTGGTCATTCTTGCCGGCCCGCGTCGGCGCCGCCGGTGCGGCGATCCGGTGTCAGGATCAGCCGGCGTGCATGGAGCACCGGATCACGCGCAGACCGAGTCGGCCGACGCGACGATTGAGCTCGCTCTTGAAGTTCTCCGGCGACGCGCCGACCTGATCCAGGGCCTCCCGGGCTTGGCCGGCCACCCAGTCATCCACCCGATCGAGGGCCTCGCCCGCCTTCTCCGGCTCAACGATCTGGAAATGCAGTTCCGCCTGGGCCTTGTCCTGGCCCTGCACCCGCAGGTGGTGACCAATCAGGTCCACGCCGGCGCCGGGTCGGTCGAGCATCGGGACCACCCAGTGCCAGCCCGGGCCGAGGATCCGGCGGTAGCGGCCGAAGCGGCGCAGGGTCTGGACCCGCTGGCTCGACACGCGGCGCACGCCGGCCAGCAGGCCGATCATCATGAACAATGCGCTGAATAGCAGGATCTCGTTCATCATTCTTCAGTGGATACAGCAGGTTATGCAGTGTTTATCAAGCATGTTCTTAGTAACGTGGCGGACTCCACAGATCGGACAAGGAAGTTAAAAAAAAGTTTCCCGCTGTCGGAGCGGCCCCCGGCCGGCGTTCAGGACCGGGCTGCGGCTATGCTGGCGAAGGCAACTTCGGGATTGGCGCATGTCCACGGTATTCCTGACAGGCGGAACTGGTTTCCTCGGCCAGCATCTGGCGCGCGAGCTGATTGCCTCCGGTGCGCAGGTACGCGCCCTGTCCCGGCGCGAGGACTCCGACCGGATCCTGGCCGCGCTGGGTGCGCAGCCGGTGCGCGGTGAACTCAATGACCCCGACAGCCTGGCGCGTGCGCTGGACGGCGTGCAGGCGGTGTTCCATTCCGCCGCCGATACCAATACCTGGGCGCCGGACAATGCCGCCCAGACCCGGACCAACGTGGATGGCAGCAAGACGCTGCTGGACTGCGCGCGTGCCGCCGGTGTTGCCGATTTCGTGCACACATCGAGCGTGTCGGCGTATTCGCACCTGGTGCATGACGTGCTGCGCGAAGACGTCCCCAAGCGCGGCGGCGAAAGCTGGATCAACTACGAGCGCAACAAGTTTGCGGTCGAACAGGCCGTGCGCAGCGCAGGCTTGCCGTTCCTGATCTTCCAGCCCTCGCACATCCTCGGCCCCGGCGACACCCGCAACTGGTCGCGACTGATCCGGCTGGTGGATACCGGAAAGCTGCCGGGCATCCCGCCCGGCTCCGGCGCATTCGCAGATGTACGCGAAATCGCCAAAGCCCAGGTACGTGGCTGGCGGCAGGGCCTGCGCGGCGAAACTTTCCTGCTGGGTGGCCAGCACGCCAGTTTCCTGGAGTTGCTCACGATCATCGGTCGCCTGCTCGACAAGCCGGTGCCCGCGCGCGCCATGCCCGAGCCGCTGCTCAAGGCCTATGCGCGCCTGCTCTATTGGGTGTCGCTGGTGACGCGCAAGAAGCCCGAGATCACGCCCGAGGCCGCGGTGTTCACCTGCGAGCGATTGCGCGTGGATTCCTCCAAGGCCATCCGCCTGCTTGGCTATCGCGAGACCGACCTGGAATCACTGCTCGCCGACACCATTGCCTGGCTGCGCACCGAAGGCCTGGTGTCGCGCGGCGCCACGCCGATCGACCGCGTGCGCGGCGCCTGATCCGCCCGTCCCGCGACCGGCGCAGCTAGCGTCGCTCGAACCCCGGGGACGTGCGCTCGTTGACTTCGAGCATCGAGGCGGGTCGCGCGAACAGGTAACCCTGGCCGAGCGTCAGCCCGAGCAGGCGCAATTGCTGGCGCTGCTCTTCGGTCTCGATGCCCTCGGCGACGACTTCCAGGCCGAGCGAATCGGCCAGCAGCCGGATCGCGCGCACGATCGCCGTGCTGCCGCCGCTCTCGCCGTATTGCAATGCCGCCACGAAGCTGCGGTCGATCTTCAGCCCCTGC
Organism: Arenimonas sp.; assembly: GCA_046596115.1. Classification (GTDB taxonomy): domain Bacteria; phylum Pseudomonadota; class Gammaproteobacteria; order Xanthomonadales; family Xanthomonadaceae; genus Arenimonas. The sequence continues at coordinate 7,058 of JBKJMY010000326.1, read as the reverse complement.
AACGGGAACCGATGCAGGTAGGACAGCGACGAAAAGCCGGTGCCGAAATCATCGAGCAGGGTCTTGATGCCTGCGGAGCGCAACTGGCCCAGGCATAATTGCACCTGGTCGGGGTTTTCCAGCAGTGCGCCCTCGGTCACCTCCAGGCGCAGCAGCGCGGGGTTGACCTCATGGCTGGCAAGCAGTGCGAGCAGGCGCTCGCTGAAGCCATGGGCGCGCAGGTGGCGCGGCGACACATTGATGCTGACATAGCGGCCGTCGGCGCCGAGCATGCGCACGTCGCAGCAGACCTGGTCGTAGATCTGCCAGTCGATCTGCGGCAGCGTGCCGGTCTCCTCCGCGGTCAGCAGGAATCCGGCCGGCTCGACGCAGCCGCGCTCGGGATTGAGCCAGCGCATCAGCGCCTCGTAGCCAACCACTGCGCCATCGGACAAGCGGACGATCGGTTGGTAGTAGGGCTCGAACTCCGCGCGCTGCACGCCGCGGCGCAGGTCGCCTTCCAGCTCGAGCTGGCGCAGCGCATCCTCGTGCAGGCCCTCATCGAACAGCGCGAAGCGTTGCCGCCCCGCGGCCTTGGCGCGATACATTGCCACGTCGGCGTCGCGCAACAACTCTTCCGGATTGAGGTAACGCGCATGCGACAGCGCGATGCCGATGCTGGCCGAGGTGTACAGCTCCTTGCCGGCGATGCGCATCGGCTCGCTGAGGCTGCGGATCACCCGGTCGGCCACGCTCACTGCCTCGGCCGGATCGTCGATGCGGTCGATCACGATGGCAAACTCGTCGCCGCCCAGGCGCGCGACGAGGTCCGGGTCGCGGATGCAGTTGCCGATGCGCGTTGCGGCTTCCTTGAGCAGTTCGTCGCCGACCAGGTGGCCGACCGAATCATTGACCACCTTGAACCGGTCCAGGTCCAGGAACAGCACTGCGAAGGCGTGGCTGGAATCGGCGTGGAAGCGGGTCAGCGAGCGGCGCAGTGCAATCAGCAACTGGTTGCGATTGGGCAAGCCGGTGAGCGCGTCGTGCATCGCCTCGTGCTTGAGCTTGCCCTCGACGCTTTCGCGGACCGAGATCTGGTCGCGCAGCTCGCGGTTGGTATCGGCCAGTTCGCGGGTGCGGTTCTCGACCCGACGCTCCAGGTCGGCATAGGCCTGGCGCAGTGATTCATCGGCTTGCCGGCGCTCCAGCGCATTGGCGATGTGGAAGCTCACGAAGCTGAGCAATTCCTCATCGCGCGCCGTGTACAGATAATCGGGCGTGTAGCTCTGCACCGTGATCAGGCCGCGCGGGACATTGTCGATCATCAGCGGCACGCCCAGCCAGCACACCGACTTGGTGCCCTGTGACACCACTTCGCCGACCTCGGCCAGCGCCTCGACGCCGGCGCGGTCGATCAGCAGCGGGCGCGCCGTGCGTAACACGTATTCCGACAGGCCTCGCGCCAGCGGTCGGGTCGGGTGCTGCTGGTCGCGTTCGTCGATCGAGTACGGGAACTCGAGCTCCCTGTCCTCGTTGGTCAGCAGCGCGATATAGAAATTGCGCGCGTCCAGCAACTCGCCCACGATCTCGTGGATCGAGGCGTAGAACGCTTCCATGCTGTCGCTCGCCGTGGACAACTCGGCGATCCGGTACAGGGCGCGCTGCAATTGCTCGCTGCGTTCGCGCTCGCGGATTTCCCGGCGCAGTTCCTGCGTGCGCAGCTGCACGCGGCGTTCGAGTTCCTCTTGCTGATCGCGACGCTTGAGTGCCGACAGGATGTGCTGGGCGACATAGCCCAGCAACGCCTGGTCGGATTCGCTGTAGCGCACCGCCGGGTCGTAGCTCTGCACCACCACCGCGCCGCGCACCACGCCGTCTTCGACGATCGGCACGCCCATCCAGTCCTCGCTGTCCGGGCCCAGGCCCTCGTTGGCCGGCGCCTGCAGTACCGCGCGCAGGCTCAGCGATGGGCCGCGCGCCGGCTTGCCATGGCGCAGCAGGGCAAGGGTGAGGCTGTTGCCCATTTCCAGCGGTGACAGTTCGTCCTCGGGGTCGGGCGTATCGGGATCGTGGCTGTCGGCGAAGTACAGGAAGCGGATGGTCTGGCGTTCGGCGTCGAAGCGCACGATGTAGAAGTTTTCGGCATACATCAGGCTGCCGACGATCTGGTGCAGGCCGCGCAGCACCTCAGCCGTGCTCAGGTCGGAACTGGCGATGTCGGAAATTGCAAACAGGGCGCGCTGCAGGCGCTCGGCGCTGGCAAGGCGTTCGACGTCCACCTGCAGCCGCTGCGTATAGAGCAGCGACTGCGCGCGCGTGGCCAGTGGCGGGATACGCTGCTCCCAGGCCGGATCGACCCGCGCCGGATCCAGTTGCGCCGACAGCGCCACCCACAGGCCGGTGTTCTTCGCCACCACCTGCACCAGGTGCACGACGCCGCTGCCATCCACCTGCTGCATCCGCCCGCCTTGGCGGCGCGCGCTTTCAAGCAGGGCCATGGTGCTGGCGTCGGGAGCCTGGTCGGTTGAGGTACGCAGGCTGGTCGGATCACTCGGCGTATGGTTCCACAGCAATTGCACCTGGGCCAGGCCAAGCGAGCGCAATTCGCGTGTCGCGGCGAATGCAAGCATCGAAATATCCTGCGCACCCAACAGCGCATCAACGAAAGATTCCTTCTCCAGCGGTGGCTGAAGGCTGAGAGGGGTGCGCATCGTTGGATTGTTCCCCATTTCCCGTTCAGGAGATAGCAACGTCAAAACCGCCTGCCGCCTGGCCAAGCAGGCGGCGCGCCCGCGGGTCCGTCGCCCCGGCCAACAGGCGGGCCGCAGGTCCTTGCTCCACCACGCGGCCGGCATCCATCACCGCGATCCGGTCGGCCAGGGCGCGGGCTGCGGCCAGGTCGTGGGTAATGAACAACATGGCCAGGCCGCGCTCGCGCTTGAGCCGGGACAGCAGCGCCAGGACCTCCGCCCGGTGCCTGGCGTCGAGGGCCGAGACGGCCTCGTCGCAGACCAGCAGTTCGGGGTCGCAGGCCAGGGCGCGGGCGATGGCGATGCGCTGGCGTTGGCCGCCGCTGAACTGGTGCGGATAACGCTCGAGCATGTCCTGCGTCAGCCCAACTTCCGCCAATCCCCGGCGTGCGCGCTCGCGCCGGCTTGCGGCGTCGCCTCGGCCATGGATGCGCAGCGGCTCGGCCACGATGTCGGCGATGCGCATCCGCGGGTCGAGCGAGGCATAGGGGTCCTGGAACACCAGGCCGACCTTGCCGCGCAGCGTGCGCAGTGCCTGGCCTCGGCTGGCCAGCAGGTCGCTGCCGGCGAGCGTGATACTGCCGCTGACATCGCCGCGGAACAGGCGCAGCAGCGCGCGCCCCAACGAACTCTTGCCACTGCCGCTTTCGCCGAGCAGGGCCAGGCACTCGCCGGCGCGCAGGTGCAGGCCGGCATCGATGACCGCCGCGCTGCGCGCACGGGGATAGCGCAGGGTCAGCCGCTCGGTTCGCAGCAGTTCCGGGCCGGGCTTGCAGGCCTCGGGCAGGGGCAGCCGCTCCGCTGCCAGCAACTCGCGGGTGGCGGCGTGGCGCGGCGCGGCAAGTAGCGCGGCAGTCCGGCCTGTTTCCACCAGCGCACCGTGCTGCAGGATCGCCAGGCGATCGGCGTGGCGGGCCACCAGGGGCAGGTCGTGGCTGATCAACAGCAGGGCCAGCCCGCGCTCGCGGCGCTGGGCCTGCAGCAACGCCAGGATGTCCTCGGCCAGCCGGGGGTCGAGCGCGGAGGTGGGCTCGTCTGCCACCAGCACGCGCGGATTGCCGGCCAGGGCGATTGCCAGCAACACGCGTTGCCGCTGCCCGCCGGACAACTGGTGTGGAAAGCGCTGAAGCAGTTCGGCCGGGGTGGGCAGGCCCATGCTGGCGGCCATCGTTTCGGCTTCGGTGCGAGCTGCATCAGCGGACAGGTTGCGTAGCACGCGCAAGCTCTCCGCCAACTGGTCACCAACCCGGCGCAGGGGGTGCAGGCTGGCCAGCGGATCCTGCGGCATCCAGGCGATGGCGCGGCCACGCAGGGCGCGCAACGCCTTGCCGCCGAACGCAACGTCGGCTCCGTCGAAGCGAACGACTCCGCGCGGCGACAAGCCTGGCGGCAACAGGTCGAGCAGGGACAACGCGGTCAGGCTCTTGCCGCTACCCGACTCGCCGATCAGCCCCAGGCACTCGCCGCCGTGCAGCGCAAACGACAGCGGCCCCAGCAGTGGCGACGCGCGCCCGCGCAGATGGACTTCGAGGCCTTCAATCGCCAGCAGCGGCGCGCCCGCGTCAGGCCCGTTCATGTGGCCGCCGGTGCCTGGCGCACGTCCAGCCAGTCGCGCAGTCCGTCACCCAGCAACTGGAAGGCGGCCAGCGTGGTCACCAGGAATCCTGCCGGAAAAAGCAGGGTCCAGGGCGCGCTGTCGAGTTCCTGGCTGCCCTCGTACAACAGGCTGCCCCAGCTGGCCGATGGCTCGTCCACCGACAGGCCGAGGAAGCCGAGGAAACTCTCGACCAGGATGGCTTGCGGCAGGATCAGTCCGAGGTAGACCAGCGCCAGCGGCAGCAGGTTTGGCAACAGATGCCAGCGCAATTGCTGCCCGAAGGTCGCGCCGGCGCCACGCGCGGCCAGCACGAATGGCGCGTCACGCAAACGCCCGGCTTCGGCGCGCATCACCCGCGCAAGGTCAATCCACACGTAACCGCCGATCGCCGCCAGCAGCAATCCCATCGAGCGGCCAAACAGCGCCAGCAGCAGGATCACCAGCAGCAGGAAGGGCAGCGCCGAGAGCACGTCGAGCAGGCGCAGCATCGCGCGCTCCCAAGCGCCGCCGGCCAGCCCTGCCACGGCGCCGTAGGCCAAGCCAATCACCAGCGCGATCACGCTGGCGAGCAGGCCAATGCCCAAGGACAAGCGGCCGCCGGCCAGGGTGCGCGCGAGCACATCGCGGCCGATGGCATCGGTACCAAACAGGTGGCCGCTGGCCAGCGAGGGCGCGCTGGACAGGAAATCCCAGTCTGGCCGGTGCGGGTCGATGCGCAACCACCACGGGCCGATGACGCACAGCAGTGCGATCACGCTGAGGATCATCAGGCAGGTGCGTGCGACCGGTGGCAAGGTGCGGAGCGAGGGCATCGCGGCATCGTAACGCGGCAGCAGCGGTAGAATGGCGGTCTCCCCGGCGCGCGCCGGCAGACGATGGATGCACGCATGGCCTTCCCGCACACCCGCCCCCGCCGCATGCGCCGCGATGACTTCTCGCGTCGGCTGATGCGCGAACACCGGCTGTCGGTGGACGACCTGATCCTGCCCGTCTTCGTTCACGAGCATCACGGCCGCACGCCGGTCGCCTCCATGCCTGGGGTCGACCGCCTGTCCATTGACGAATTGCTGCGCACGGCCGAGCGTGCCGTGGCGTTGCGCATCCCGGCCCTGGTGCTGTTCCCGGTCACCGCGCCAGAGGCCAAGTCGCTCGATGGCAGCGCCGCCTGGGATCCGGATGGCCTGGTGCAGCGCGCCATCCGCGCGCTCAAGTCACGCTTCCCGGAACTGGGCGTGATCACCGATGTCGCGCTCGACCCTTACACCTCGCACGGGCAGGACGGGCTGATCGACGAGACCGGCTACGTGATCAACGACCAGACCAATGCCGCGTTGGTCTTGCAGGCGCTCTCGCATGCCGAGGCCGGCGCCGACGTGGTTGCGCCCAGCGACATGATGGACGGCCGCATCGGCGCGATCCGCGAAGCGCTCGAAGATGGCGGCCATGTGCACACGCGCATCCTGGCCTACTCGGCCAAGTACGCCTCCAGCTTCTATGGCCCGTTCCGCGACGCCGTCGGTTCGGCCGGCGCGTTGGGCAAGGGCAACAAATACACGTATCAGATGGACCCGGCCAACGCCGAGGAAGCGCTGCGCGAAGTTGCGCTCGACCTCGACGAGGGCGCCGACATGGTCATGATCAAGCCCGGCCTGCCCTACCTGGATATCGTGCGTAGGGTGAAGGATGCCTTTGGCGCACCGACCTTCGTCTACCAGGTCAGCGGCGAGTACGCGATGCTCAAGGCTGCCGAGCTCAATGGCTGGATCGACGGCCGCGCCTGCGCGATGGAAGCACTGACCTCGATCAAGCGCGCCGGCGCCGACGGCATCCTTACCTATTTCGCCCTCGACGCCGCCGGCTGGCTGGCCGAAGGTTGAACACCACCGCACGGAGATTTCAATGAGTCCCGCCGCAGCACGCTATGCCGTCTTCGGCCATCCGGTCGCCCATTCGCTGTCGCCGCGCATCCACGCAGCGTTTGCGCGACAACTCGGCATCGCCCTGCAATACGACGCGATCGACGTGGCGCCGGGCGCTTTCGCCAACGCCCTGGGCGTGTTCGCCGCCAACGGCGGGCGCGGCGCCAATGTCACGCTGCCGCACAAGGAAGCCGCGGCGACATTGTGCGCGCGGCTCGGCGAGCGGGCGCGCATCGCCGGCGCGGTCAACACGCTGACCTTCGATGGCACCCACTGGGTTGGCGACAACACCGACGGCCAGGGATTGGTGCGCGACCTGACCGAGCACCAGGCGATGGATCTACGCGGCCGGCGCACGCTGCTGCTGGGCGCCGGTGGCGCTGCGCATGGCGTTGCACCTGCCCTGCTCGATGCCGGGATTGGTGACCTGTTCATTATCAATCGCCATCCCGAACGCGCCGATGCGTTGGCCGATGTGCTTGGCCAACCCGGGCGCGTGCACACCCGCTATTGGGACGACATCGGCACCCTGGGTGCTTTTGATTTCGTCATCAATGCGACTTCGGCCGGCCGCAGTGACGGCGCGCTGGTGCTGCCGATGGGCATTGTTGGCCCGCGCACGCTCGCGGTGGACCTGAGCTATGGCGATGCAGCGATCCCGTTCCTGGCGTGGGCGCGCAGCGCCGGCTGCGCGGAGGCAATCGACGGACTGGGCATGCTGGTTGAGCAGGCGGCGGAGAGTTTCGCGCTCTGGCATGGCCAGCATGCCCAGTCCGTCGATTGCCTCCGCGCAGCCGGCGCTGCGCGCCCACG
>JBKJMY010000329.1:0-3667 GCA_046596115.1 Arenimonas sp. | reverse complement strand
GATAACCACGTAACGAAACTTGAACGGGACCTGTCCAGTGCCAATGCGAGCCCGGACCTGGCTGCGGTCCAGGCCGCATAGGCCATGCAGGTGGCAAGGTGGGAGTGGCCGGAGCGGACGGCGTACTGGTAGAGGTGCTCGCGGTGGGCCTTCCAGACTGCCCGGCCGGCCCAGGCGCGACGGGCAAGGGTCAGCGCGCTGTCGGCCAGCATCGCGCTGGGCAGCATCAGTGCCGCCGGCAACCCGATGACGCCGCGGCGCCAGGACAGGTAGAGCAGGCCAAACACGGCCGCGCCCAGCACGTGGCTGCCAACGTCACCAAGGAAAACCCGCGCCTTGGGAAGATTGAAGGGCAGGAAGCCGAGCCCCGCCCCAGCCAGGGTGACGGCCAGCAACCGCAGGTCGCTCCCCTGCCCCGGCCAATAGGCGATTGCCAACGCGACCAGGATCGACTGGACGGCGACCAGGCCGTTACTGCCGTCCATGAAGTTCCAGATATTCACGAAGTAGACTGCGGCCAACGCGATCAGGGCGAATACCAGCCAACCAGACGCGCCGGGCGCCCCGAGGACCAGGGACCAAGCCAGTACGGAGGCGGCGATCCACTGACCGCCAAACTTCGCCAGGGCAGGCAATGGTCGAAGATCGTCGACCAGGCCGACCAGTGCAAACAATGAGATACCTGTCGCCAACCCCCACCAGGGGGCGGCCAGGGCCCCGCTTCCCACCGGCGACCAGATGACCATGCCAGCTGCGAACACGATCGCAATCGCGATCCCGCCCCCGCGCGGCGTCGCCACCAAATGCAACCGCCGTTGCCCCGGGCTGTCCTGGATTCCGCGCCGGCGAGCGAGCGCAATCCATCCCGCCGTCAGCGACGCGGAGGCGAGTACCGCCAGGATCCCAGGCCAGATTGACCCTGCGCTCGGCATCAATCGCCTGCTGCGCTGTGCAGCGGCTTGATCGTGCCCCAGTGCTTGCAGCTCGGGCACTGCCAGTGGTGCGCACGTGCGCCGAAGCCGCAGCGCTGGCACCGGTAGCTGTTGGTGCGCACGACCAGCTGGTCGGTAATCTGCTTGAGGATGCGCAGGGACTCCGACGGATCGCCCCCCGGATTTTCCAGACTGAGATCGATCAGTGCGGCCTCGCCGCGCACCGAGGGGCGCTGCTGGATCTGTCGGGACAAGAAGGCCTGTGCAGCGCCGATGCCTTCGTCACGCTGGATCAATTGTGCGAGTGCAAGCACCGGCGAGACGCCCGGATAGCCTTCAATCATTTCCTGCAGGAAGCCCCGGGCACGCGCAGTTTCACCGCGCCGCTCGTAGCAGGCAAGCAAGGGCCCGAGGATTTCCGGAAGGAATTCGACGTCGTGCCGAGCCACGCGCTCGAACGCGCGGACCGCCGCAGCATCATTGCCTTCGGCCAACTCAAGGCGTCCTTCGGTGACGCCCGCGCGCACGCTGTTGCTGTCGGCGGCGTAAGCCCGTCCGATTTCCTCGCGGGCGATGTCAACGCGATTTTCCAGCCGTGCCTTTTCCGCAAGCTCGCAGTGGAAATGCGCAATCACCTTGCCCATCGGTTCGCCGGAGGTCTTTTCGTACTCAAGGGCATGGTCGATCGCCTTGTACCAGTCACGTTCGAACTGGTAGATGGCAATCAACTGGCGCAGCGCCTGCGGCGCGTGCACGCCCATCTGCACCAGGTCGTTAAACAGGGTCTCGGCGCGATCGAGCAATCCGGCCCGCATGTAGTCCTCGCCAAGCGCGAGAACCGCACGGGTCTTCTGCTCCTCGCTCAGGCCGATGCGCGCCACCAGGTTCTGGTGCAGGCGGATCGCACGATCCACCTCGCCGCGCCGGCGGAACAGGTGGCCGAGCGCGAACTGCGTCTCAACCGTGTCCTTGTCGACTTCGGCGATCTGCAGGAAGATTTCGATGGCCTTGTCCTGCTGCTCGTTGAGCAGGTAGTTCAGCCCTCGGAAATAGGTATTGGACAGGCGCGAGATGCTGGCGCCTCCCTTGATCTCGCCACCCCGACGTCCGGCCAGCCAACCTGCGGCGGCCGCTGCGGGGATCAGCAGCAGCCAGGCGGCGTGGGTCATCATCGGCGTGGCATCCGTTCAGCGAGTTCCTGCAGGTCAGGACCCGAACCGCGGTTGGCGTGCATGCGGCGGCGCAAGGGCCAGACAACGCCCGCCGTCACCACGAGCCCGCCAAGGAAGGCGCCCGCGAGCAGCACGCTGAGCAGGACCAGGCCGAGCCGGCCTTCAATCAGGCGGAAGCCGAGATCGACGCTGACCCGCTGCGTGTTCAATGCAGCGAACACCATGCCCAGCGCGATGAAGCACAGGGCGACGAGGGATTTGATCAGGCGCATCGTGGTCGGGCCTCGTGGTGTCCTTGATCAAACTGGCCCGCTGGGGCTCCGGCGGCACGACCGTGCGGGCTCACCCGCCGGCGTTCGCTTCCCCGGCATTGACGCGGTCACGCAGTTCCTTGCCGGGCTTGAAATGGGGGACGTACTTTCCGGGCAGCGCCACGGAATCGCCGGTCTTGGGATTGCGGCCCAGGCGCGGCGGACGGAAATGCAGGGAGAAGCTGCCGAATCCACGGATCTCGATCCGTTCTCCTTCGGTGAGGGCATTGCTCATCATCTCGAGGAGCGTCTTCACAGCCATGTCAACGTCGTCGGCCTTCAGGTGGCCCTGGCGGCGCGAGAGGATCTCGATCAGTTCCGATTTGGTCATGTCAGCGGCTGGCTCTCTCGAGTCGTGCATCGACGGTGCCTGTGCGCCGCCGAAAACGGCGCGGCCGGGGAGGTCCCCGGCCGCGCCATGTCTCACTCGCCCTTGTTCAACTGCTCGCGCAGCAGCGCACCGAGCTTGGTGGTGCCGCTGGCTGCGTCGGACGCCTTGTTGACCTCGGCCATCGACTCGGCCACATCGGCTTCGTCCTTGGCGCGGATCGACAACTGCATGACGCGGCCCTTGCGGTCCATGCCCATGTACTTGGCTTCCACGGCATCACCCACCTTCAGGTGCTGGGTCGCGTCGTCGACGCGCTCCTTGGCAATGTCGCTGGCGCGGACGTAACCCTCGATGCCGTCAGGCAGCGCGATGGTGGCGCCCTTGGCGTCCACTTCCTTCACGGTGCCATTGACGATGGCGCCCTTCTGGGTGGTTGCCATGTACTGGCCGATGGGATCCTGCTCCATCTGCTTGACGCCGAGCGAGATGCGCTCGCGCTCCGGATCCACGGCCAGGACGACCGCTTCGAGCGTGTCGCCCTTCTTGTAGTTGCGGACGATGTCTTCGCCGGTGGTGTTCCAGCTGATATCGGACAAATGCACCAGGCCGTCGATGCCGCCGTCCAGGCCGATGAAAATGCCGAAGTCGGTGATCGACTTGATTTGGCCGGAGACCTTGTCGCCCTTCTTGAAGATGGCGGCAAACGCTTCCCACGGATTGGACACGCACTGCTTGATGCCCAGCGAGATGCGGCGACGCTCTGCGTCCACGTCCAGCACCATCACTTCGACATCGTCGCCGAGCTGCACGACCTTGGACGGGTTGACGTTCTTGTTGGTCCAGTCCATCTCGGACACGTGGACCAGGCCTTCCACGCCCGGCTCGATTTCGACGAATGCGCCGTAATCGGTGACGTTGGAG
>JBKJMY010000319.1:0-11494 GCA_046596115.1 Arenimonas sp. | reverse complement strand
GCAAGCGAGCCGGGGCTCGCAAGGCGGGTGGCCAGGTCAAAACGTGCGCCCGCAACGAGCAGGTGCAGGCGCACCCCGAGCATACACACGGGTTCACCCTCGTTGACCTGGTCCATGGACGAGAATTCGATGCCACTGGCATCGACCAGGGTGATGCCGCCCGAGCCTTCGACTTCGATCACGTTGTCGGGACTGATGAAGGCGGCGGTGTCTTCATCCAGGCCGATGCCGGCCGCGAATGGGTTGTAAGCCAGTGCCGTCAGCAGGCGGCCAAGCCGGTCGCGTTGGCGGAAGTGCTGGTCGATCACCACACGATTGGTCAGGCCCAGGCCCGGCGCCAGGCGCACGCTGCCCGCGACCGGCGTGCCGCCCTCCTCGCCAAACGCAATCATGTGCTCGCTGATGAAGCTGGCGCCTGCGCTGGTGCCGGCGACATGTACGCCCTCGGCATTGCGGCTGCGCACGACACGGGCAACCGGCGTGCCGCCCAGGATGGTGCTCAGGCTGAGCTGGTTGCCGCCAGTGAAGAAAATACCGTTGGCGCGCGCGAGCCGCTCGAGCTTGCCAGCATCGTCGCAGTCGGTGCGGCTTTCGAAATCGAGTACAGCCACCCGCCCGGCACCGAGCGCCCGGAAGATCGCTTCGTATCGCGAGCCGGTATCGGCCAACCGACTGGCCGTTGGCAGCACCGCGATGTCCGCGCCGGCGCCGCCACACAGATCGACGAAGCGGCGCAGGATCTGCGGATTGCTTTCCTTGTCTTCGCCGCCGCCGATCGGAACGATCCAGCCGCGGGTGGCGCCTTCAGGCACCTGGCTCGGGCACATCAGGCCCCGCCGATGTAATCGCTCTTGCCGATCTCAACGCCGTTGTGGCGCAGGATGGCGTAGGCCGTGCTGAAGTGGAAATTGAGGTTCGGCAGCGCGAACACGATCAGGTAGTCCATGCCCTTGAACTCCAGGATACGATCCGGGCCGGCGGGAATCTTCAACTCGCGGTCCTCGGCGCCGGCGAAGGCCGACTCCGGTACCGACTTGACGAAGTCCATGGCTCGCGCGAGGCGCGCCTTCAGCTCGGGAAAGCTGGTTTCGACGTCTTCGTGGCGTGGATTGTCCATGCCCGACAGGCGCGCCATCGGGCCCTTGCAGAAATCGGCCACCAACTGAACCTGGCGGACCAGCGGCAGCATGTTGGGTGCCAGGCGCGATTGCAGCAGCACGGTGGGATCGATCTTGTGCGCTTCGGCGAAGGCAGCCGCCTTGTCCAGGATGGCATCAAGGTTGCGATTGGCGCGGCTCACGCTGGTGACTGCGAGGTGGTACATGCTGATCTGCATGGGAAAGCTCCTGGAGGGTCCAGCCAAGCCGCCTATGATACGCGGCCCCGGACGCCCCCTGTAGCGGCGGAGCGGACGGGCTGGCGTGAATTTGCGATAATTGCACCGAAGGCCCCGTAGCTCAGCTGGATAGAGCGGCTTCCTCCTAAGAAGCAGGTCGTGCGTTCGAATCGCGCCGGGGTCGCCAATTCAGCCTTTTGCCAGCCCGGCAGCCCCGGTTCCCGACCAGCCGGTCGTGACCCCAACCAATGCAGGAAACTCCATGACCCATCCCGTCATCTCCGCGCTCGGCCTGTCCGGCGACGAATCCGGCGCCTACCTTGGCCACGGTCAGTGGTCTTCGTCCCAGGACGCAGGCGTGATCGAACCGGTGAACCCGAGCACCGGCGAAGTCCTGGCCCGTGTGCACGCCTCCAGTGAATCCGATTACGAAACCATCATCGAGCGCGCCGAAGCGGCGTTCCGCGTCTGGCGCACGACGCCGGCCCCGCGTCGCGGCGAAGCCATCCGCCTGTGCGCGGATGCGCTGCGCGCGCACAAGGATGCGCTGGGCTCGCTGGTCGCGCTCGAAATGGGCAAGATCAAGCCCGAGGGCGATGGCGAAGTGCAGGAGATGATCGACATCGGCGATTTCGCCGTCGGATTGTCGCGCCAGTTGTACGGCCTGACCATGCACAGCGAGCGCCCCGGCCACCGCATGTACGAGCAGTACCACCCGCTTGGCCTGGTCGGTGTGATCAGCGCATTCAACTTCCCGGTTGCAGTCTGGGCCTGGAACGCGTTCCTGGCCGCGGCCTGCGGTGACATCACCATCTGGAAGCCGTCGCCGAAAACGCCGCTGTCGGCGATTGCCTCGGTGCGCATTTGCAACGAAGCACTGCGCGCGGGCGGCTTCCCGGATATTTTCTTCCTGTTCAACGATGCTGGCACCGAGTTGGCGCAGCGTTTCGTGGATGATCGCCGCATCCCGCTGATCAGCTTCACCGGTTCCACCCAGGTTGGCCGGATCGTCGGCGAGCGCGTGGCCCAGCGCCTGGGCCGCTCGCTGCTCGAACTTGGCGGCAACAACTGCATCATCGTCGACGAAAGCGCCGACCTGAAACTGGCCGTGCCCGCGATTGTATTTGGTGCGGTCGGCACCGCCGGCCAGCGCTGCACCAGCACGCGCCGCGTGCTGATCCACGAAAACATCTTCGACAGCCTGGTCGATACCTTGGTCAAGGCCTATAAGCAGGTCGAAGCCAAGACCGGCGACCCGACCCAGGCCACCACGCTGATGGGTCCATTGAACAGCCAGGCCGCGGTGCAGCAATTCCTCGCCGCGATCGCCAAGGCCCGCGCCTCCGGCGGCACCGTGCGCACCGGTGGTTCGGCAGTGGAAGGCAAGGGCAACTTCGTGCTTCCGGCCATCGTCACCGGCCTGTCCAACGATGATGACGTGGTGCAGGCAGAGACCTTCGCGCCGATCCTGTATGCCATGCCGTTCAAGGAACTGGACCAGGCCATCGCGATGCAGAACGCGGTGCCGCAGGGCCTGTCCTCGTCGATCTTCACCGGCAACCTGCGCGCGGCCGAGGCCTTCCTCAGCGCGGCCGGCTCGGACTGCGGCATCGCCAACGTCAACATCGGCACCTCCGGCGCTGAGATCGGTGGCGCCTTCGGCGGCGAGAAAGACACCGGCGGTGGCCGCGAGTCGGGCTCCGATGCGTGGAAGGTGTATATGCGCCGGCAGACCAATACGATCAACTACTCCGATTCGCTCCCGCTGGCCCAGGGCATCAAGTTCGATCTCTGAGTCCACGCCAACACATCGACCTCCATCCCCGGGATCCCACCTTGAACACAACCCAGAACGACGCCGCAATCACAACGATGAAGACCACCAGTCCCATGGCCATCATCAGCCTGGTTTCCGGCATCCTGGGCTGGGTCCCGCTGCCAATCATCGCCAGCATCGTCGCGATCATCACCGGACACATGGCCCGCGCCGAAATCCGGCGCCGGCCGGATGCGCTCGACGGCGATGGACTGGCGCTGGCCGGTCTGATCCTGGGCTGGAGCTCGGTGATCGCATCGCTGCTGTTCATCGCGGCACTGATCATGTTCTTCGGCGGGCTCGCAGCGCTACTGGCTTGGCTCGGCTTCAGCGGGCACTTCAACTAAGCCTGCCCGGTGTATTCCCTCGCCCGGCAGTTGCTGTTCCGGATTGACGCCGAAACCGCGCATGGCCTTGGCCTGCAGGCGATCGAGGCGGCCTACCGTACCGGTTTGAATCCCCTGATGTCGCGCAAGCCCGCGCCGCTGAAGACCCGCGCCTTTGGCATCGAGTTTCCCAATCCGGTCGGCTGCGCCGCCGGCCTGGACAAGAACGGCGCCCATGTCGACGCGCTGCTCGGCCTGGGGTTCGGCTTTGTCGAGATCGGCACCACCACGCCGCGTCCGCAGGCGGGTAACCCGAAGCCGCGGATGTTCCGGATCCCGGAGCGCAACGCAGTCATCAACCGGCTCGGCTTCAACAACGAGGGCGTGGACGCGTTGGTGCGCAACGTCGAGCGCGCGCGCCGCAACGGCATCCTCGGCATCAATATCGGCAAGAACCGCGATACCCCCATCGAGCAGGCGGTGCAGGACTACATCCACTGCATGGAACGCGTGTACGCGCTGTCCGACTACATCACGGTGAATATTTCCTCGCCCAATACGACCGGACTGCGCGACCTGCAGGAAGAGGAGACACTGCGCCGCTTCATCGGCGAATTGCGCGAGGTGCAGGAGGAACTGGGCGGCGTGCATGGCCATCGGGTGCCGATGCTGCTCAAGGTATCGCCCGACATGACCGACGAGGAACTCGACGGCATGGCCGGCGTGCTCAATGCCGCGCGGATGGATGGTGTCATTGTCTCCAACACCACGGTGGACCGCACCGAGTTGGGCGACCACCCGCTGGCCGCCGAAGCCGGCGGCCTGTCGGGCGCGCCGCTGTATGCGCGATCCACTGCCACCCTTCGCAAGCTGCGCCTGCGCCTGGACGATTCGATTCCCCTGATCGGCGTGGGCGGCATCCTCAGCGGCGCTGATGCCGCGGGCAAGGTGTCGGCCGGCGCCGACCTGGTGCAGTTCTATACCGGCCTGATCTATCGCGGCCCCGATCTGATCGGCGAATGCGTCGGCTCGCTGCGCCGGCGCCGCGAGGGTGGCGCTTGAGCGGCGGCTACCAGCTGGCCGAGGACGTCTCGCTCGCCGGCCGCAACACCTTCCGGGTCCCCGCACGTGCCGAAATGATGGCCGATGTCACCCGCGCCGACGCGCTGGTGGAATTACTCGACTTCGCCATGCTGCGCAACGGCCCGACCCTGGTGCTCGGCGAAGGCAGCAACCTGCTGCTGGTTGGCGACGTGCCTGGCGTGGTGGTATGCATGACCGGCGCGGCGGTGCAGATCCTGGAGGACGATGGCAGTCATGCGCTGGTCCGCGCGGAGGCCGGGCTCGCGTGGAACGACCTGGTCCGCTGGACACTCGGGCGCGGCCTGGTCGGCATGGAAAACATGGCGCTGATCCCGGGCACGGTGGGCGCCTGCCCGATCCAGAACATCGGCGCCTATGGCACCGAGGTTGGCGAATTCATCGAGACCGTCGAGGCATTCGATCGCGGCATTTCCAGCCTGAAGCGGATCGGCCGGATCGATTGCGAATTTGGCTATCGCGACAGCGTGTTCAAGCAGGACCTTTCACGCTGGGTGATCACCGCGGTCGAATTCCGCCTGCCCCGGGTACGCGAGCTGCGGCTTGACTATGCCGGCGTGCGCGAAGAGTTGGCCGCGATGGGCATCGACACGCCTCGCGCATCGCACGTCGCCGAAGCGATCAGTCGCATCCGCACGCGCAAGCTGCCCAATCCGGCCCTGCTGGGCAACGCCGGCAGTTTCTTCAAGAACCCGATCATCGCGCAGGATCTTGCCTACGCACTGCGCGATACCCACCCCGGCCTGCCGGTGTTCAACGCGACCGGCGATGGCATGGCCAAGCTCTCGGCGGCCTGGATGATCGAGGCGGACGGCTGGAAGGGGTTCCGGGACGGCGATGCCGGCATTTCGGCGCAACATGCCCTGGTACTTGTCAACCACGGAAATGCGACCGGCATTGAGTTGCTCGACCTTGCCCGTCGCGTCGCGGCGTCGGTGCACGCGCGGTTCGGCATCGCGCTCGAACCCGAGCCGCGCCTGATCGGTGCGACCTGGGACCAGGCATGAGCGCGGCCATCCCGGTGCCGAGGGCGCGCACTCCGCCACGTGCCGACGATGTCCCCCGCGCCGTCGCCCTGATGGTCGGCAGTACCGTGCTTTTCGGCTCGATGGCTGTATGCATCCGCCTGGCCTCGAAACAATTGCATCCATTCGAAATCGCATTCTTCCGCACCCTGTTCGGCTTCATGTTCACCCTGCCGATCCTGCTGCGACATGGCTGGGGCATCCTGCGCACCGACAAGTTGTCGCTTTACCTGGCGCGCTGCGCCATCGGCATTGTCGCCATGCTGGCGGGCTTCTGGGCGATCGTGCACCTGCCCCTGGCGCAGGCCGTGGCCCTGTCCTACTCCACGCCGATCTTTGTCACCATCGGCGCGGTGTTCGTGCTTGGTGAAGTGGTGCGCGCGCGTCGCTGGACGGCGGTGATCATCGGCTTCTTCGGCGTGATCGTGCTGCTGCATCCGGGCGCTGGCAGCTTCCATGCCGCCAGCATGGTCGCCGTGCTTGCCGCGGTCATGAGTGCGAGCGTGGCGATCAGCATCAAATTCCTGTCGCGCACCGAGCCGGCCGATGCAATCGTCATCTACACCACGATGCTGTGGGTCCCGATGTCGCTGGTTCCCGCGCTGTTTTTCTGGACCATGCCGACCGGCTGGACCTGGCTGTGGATCGTTCTCGCCGGCGGACTGGGTACCACGGCGCATATCTGCTGGACCCACGCATTGGCGCTCGCCGATGCCTCCCTGCTCACGCCGATCAGCTTCCTGCAGGTGTTGGTGGTCGGTGCAGCGGGCTGGTTGCTGTTCGGGGAGTCGATCGATCGCTGGACCGCCGTGGGTGCTGCGATCATCTTCAGCACCAACCTGTACATCGCCCGCCGCGAAGCACAGCTCTCGCGTCGCGCTGTGACCGATCCCGAGATCAATCCGGAGACCGGCGGCGGGCTCTGACTGGCGTCAGGTGCCGGACCTTGGCGTCTGTATTGTTGCGGGTTTCTTCGCGGCAGGTTTCGTTGTTGCGGGTTTCTTGGCGGCAGGTTTCGTCGCGGCGGGCTTCTTCGCGGAGGGTGGCTTGATGGCGGGCTTTGCAGTGGCGCGCTTCTTTGCCGTCGGCTTTTTCCTGTGGGACGTCGCCGACGATGCGTGCGAAAGCGGCGTCAGGTTGAGCCTGGCCCGCGCGCGGCCGGACAGCAGCACCATCTCGGTGGTGTGGCCATCGCCCTGCGGGCCGAACTGGGATCGGCTGCCGACCAGCGCAAGCGCCAGCGGCGTGTCGCCATTGGCGGTCTTGCGCTCCTGCTCGGCGCCATGCGCCAGCAGGTAATCCACCACGTCGGCGTGGCGCTGGCTCGAAGCGTGGTGCAAGGCGCTCCAACCGGACGCATCCACCCGCTCGATATCCGCACCGCCGCCGACCAGGTCTATCACCACCGGCAGGCAGCCCGCACGCGCGGCCAGCGCCAGCGGCGCCATTCCGGCGGCATCCGGCACATCGAGCTGCGCGCCGGCCATTCCGGACACCAGTGCAGCGCGCACCGATACAACGTCGCAGGCCTGCGCCTGGTGCTGCACATCCGCTTGCGCCGGAGTCGCCTGCACCGGCGTCGCCTGCACCGGCGTCGCCTGCACCGTCATCGGTTGCGCCGGCGTTGCCTGCACCTCCGCAGCGGCCTGGGTCTGGCAACCGACCAGACCCAAGGCAAACAGGGCGAATTTGCGGGTGTGACTCATCGCATTCACTCAGGGGGATGTTTTGTGGACTGGGAAGAATGGCAAGCGGTCATCGGCAAGGATCAGTGTTCGTCCCGCGGATATTTTCCGGCGACATAGGCATCGATCATGGCGACGAAGTCGCCGGCGATGTCATCGCCACGCAGGGTCGCGGCTTTCTGGCCGTCAACGAACACCGGCGCGACAGGCGCCTCGCCTGTTCCAGGCAGCGAAATGCCGATATTGGCGTGGCGCGATTCGCCGGGACCGTTGACGACGCAGCCCATCACCGCGAGGGTCAGGTTCTCGGCGCCTGGGTTGCTCACCTTCCAGTGCGGCATGCGTTCACGCACATGTTCCTGCACGCGCTGGGCCAGTACCTGGAAGAATTCCGAAGTCGTCCGGCCACAGCCGGGACACGCGGTCACCAGCGGCACGAAGGCACGCAGCCCCATCGTCTGCAGCAACTCCTGCGCAACGATGACTTCCTGGTTGCGACTGGCGCCGGGCTCGGGTGTCAGCGAGATCCGGATGGTGTCGCCGATGCCCTCCTGCATGAGGATGGCCAAGGCCGCGGCGGACGCAACGATACCCTTGCTGCCCATGCCGGCCTCGGTGAGTCCAAGGTGCAGCGGGAAATCACAGCGTGCGGCAAGATCGCGATATACAGCGACCAGTTCCTGCACGCCGCTCACCTTGGCCGACAGCACGATCCGATCGCGCCCCATGCCCAGTTCAACCGCGCGCTCGGCAGAATCCAGCGCCGAGCGCACCAGCGCTTCGCGCAGCACCCTGCTGGCGTCCCACGGCGTCTCGCGCAGGTGGTTCTCGTCCATCATCCGGGTCGCCAGCGCCTGGTCGAGCGAGCCCCAGTTGACGCCGATGCGAACCGGCTTGTCATGGCGCAGCGCGGTGTCGATGATTGCCGCGAACTGGTCGTCGCGCTTGCGCCCGAAGCCGACGTTGCCTGGATTGATCCGGTACTTGGCCAGTGCCTGCGCACAAGCCGGTTCATCTGCAAGCAACTGGTGGCCGTTGTAGTGGAAGTCGCCGATGATCGGCACCGAGATGCCCATCATCGCCAGGCGCTCGACGATGCGCGGCACCGCGGCGGCGGATTCGGGGTTGTTGACGGTCACGCGCACCAGCTCGGAACCCGCCCGCCACAGTTCGGCGACCTGTTTGGTGGTGCCCTGGACATCGGCGGTATCGGTGTTGGTCATGGATTGCACGACCACCGGCGCGTCGCCGCCCACCAACACCTCGCCGATCCTGACCGCGCGACTGTGCCGGCGCGGTCGCGCGGCCGCCTCGCTCATTGCGCCTCCCCGGCATCTGCATCCACCAGGTCGCGGCGCAGCGGGCGCAGCAAGGCGTAGTCGCCTGCGTTGAGCAGGACATCCACGCCGGCCAGCATTTCCTCGACGCCGGGCGTGCCTTCCAGATCGCAGCTGGATTCATCACGCACGACTTCGATCCGCGTGGCGCCGCAATCGAGCGTATTCGGCGCGAGGAAATTCATGTCGCCATCAACCTCCATCGCATCCAACTGCAACGCGCGCAGTGGTTCGCTGCCGTCCTCGAGGCGCAGGCCGACCGCAGTGGCACGACGGGAAATCAGTTCGACACCGGCGCTGAGGCCGCCATCGTTTTCATAGCGCAGCCAGCGGATCACGCCGAGCATCCACTCGGGCACTTCGTCGCCGTCGGAAAAGGTCAGCCCGACCAACTCGCCAACGCGGGCGCGGATCTGGTCAGCGTGATCCCAGGCAAGCCGATAACCGCCCAGGCTCTGGTCAAGCACACGCGCCTCATGCACCGGAACCCCGCGCGCAATGCCACCGCCGACCCAGTTGGCGCGATCGACCTGGTGCACGATGTGCTGGGTGGCATGGCGCATGAAGGCATCGAAATCGCGCTGCCCGGACAGGTGGAAATGCAACGCGCTCAGTCCGAACACACTGCGCATCCCGTGGCCGCCGTCCAGCCGGCGGTGAGTGCGCGCCGCCGCGAGCCCGAAGCTGCGCTGCAGGCGGTGCAGCAACTCGACACTCACCCGCACACCAACACCGCGCGCGGGCATGATCAGCGAGAAACCGTCGCGTGCGCGCGCCAGCGCCGCATCCACTTCTGCCACGAAGGCGGACATCTCCAACCATCGGCTTGCGCTTTCGCCGACAACCCCGGGGCCGGGACCATGGTCGGCGTCTTCCGGCACCACCGGCAGGTTGTCGCCTGAGCGCACAGACAGCAGGCTGCAGCGCGCCGCGAAATCCGATGTTGCCTGCCACAGCGCATCCTGCTCGGCCTGGCTGAAGCCCAGCGGATGACTGATCGCCATCAACACCGACTGCAGGTAGAGCGAACGCACGTCAACGGACGCGCCGGCGAGCGGGTCCTCGACGCTGCGACTGTCGAGCCGGCATTCGCTGGCAAAGCCGTGAACGCGATGCAGTCCCTGCCAGGTGCCGGCCATCGGTGCGCGATAAACGCGCCAGGCCAAGGCCAGTGCCTGCGTGTAATGCCAGGCCGAGCGCGCCAGCGCCAGCGCCACGCTGCCGCCACGCAGCATCGGCACGCCGCCGTTCGGACCGCAGAACTCCACCACGGCCTTCCGATAGCCCTGCGCGAGCGCAACGTGGAAGCCCTCGACCTGCCGTGCCGCCGCCGCCTTTGCCGGCGCCAGCGGCAAGGCGCTGCCGGCGTAGTCGCGCTTGAGCAGTCCGATCGACTCACCGATCGCGACCCGCAGTTCTTCGAGTACCGACAGCCGCGTTCCGCCGTCAAGGCGCTGGCCGGCCAGGCTGTCGAGCGCCTCGGACAGGCGCTGCTGCGTGGCCAGTGCATTGGCCCGCGGCAATGCCGCGATCCAGCCGCGGGTGCGTTTGGCATCGGCCGGGAAAAGCAATGGGGACAACCCCAGCGAACCGGGGATTCCCTCGCCAAGCAGCCGATAGCACTGACTCATCCAACCGCCTCCAGATTCCGTGATGCCGTGCAGATTCTACGCGACCCGCCGCTGCGCCGGCCACGTGGGGCAACGTGCGGCAACGTCCCGGACTAGGTAGAAGTACGAATAGTGCCCGGCGCTGCGATCCCTAAAATGAACCACGAAGCCCGGAGTCCATCCAGGCCGCCCCCGAGAACCCGGATGTCCCGCAATCGCGCCCCAGCCATGGGATTCACGTTGATCGAACTGTCGGTCGTGCTGAGCGTGATGATGACCTTTTGCCTGATGGCGATCCCGAGCTTCGCCAGCCTTCGCCAGCGCTCCGCCCTGCGCGGCGCCGCCGACCAGGCCCTGTCGTTCTGGAACGAGGCCCGGTTCGAAGCGGTCAAGCGCAACCAGCTGGTGAAAGTCGGGGTCTGGACGGGCCCAAATGGCGTGTTCTGCCTGGGCGCCGCCACCACCACCGACGAAGCCGATGCCACACCCTGCGACTGCAGTTCGGCCAACCCGGCCAGCAATACCTGCGATGTGGGTCGCTATCCGTCGGACCAGTCTGAATGGAACCGGGTCAGTCTGGCGGGCATCACCTTGGGTGGCAGCACCGGGCTGTCGGCGAGCAAGCCCGCGGTGATCGATCCCAAGCGCACCATGCTGACCGAACCCGGCGACAAGGGTGCCATCAGCCTGGCCGCGCCACCGGGCCAGTCGGCCTACAAGATCAACCTGCGGGTTGACCAACTCGGACGTGGCCTGCTCTGCCAATCATCCAGTGATACCAACCGGCTGCCCGATTTTGCAAACCGCCGGTGCTCGGACTCATGAAACCGCCGCAATCCGGTCGGCGCACCCGGGGCTTCACCCTGATCGAACTGATGGTGTCGATCGTACCCGGCATGGTGGTTTCCGGGGCGGCCGTGGCCTTCGTCCTGTCGAGCCTGAACAGCAACACCTCGTTTGTGCGTTCCGCGCGCCTGAACCAGGACCTGCGCAGCAACATGGACTATGTGACGCGCGAACTGCGCCGCGCCGGCTATGACGAGAACGCGATGCGCTACATCGCGCTGTCGGCGAGCAGTAACGCAACGTCTCCCTTCGCCGCGCTCAAGGTGGTTCGTGGCGCGGCCGACAACAGTTGCGTGCTGTATGCCTACGACAGCAAGGCGGCGGCGGTCGGCGGGGTCGGCGGGCCTGGCAAGATCGATGCGGCGGCCGGAGAAATCCGCGGACTTCGCCGCATGACGCGCACGATCAATGG
>JBKJMY010000107.1:0-6698 GCA_046596115.1 Arenimonas sp. | reverse complement strand
GGCCAGAAGTACATCCTGTGCAATTCCGACGAATCGGAACCGGGTACCTGCAAGGACCGCGACATCCTGCGCTACAACCCGCATTCGGTGATCGAGGCCATGGCCATTGCCTGCTACGCGACCGGCTGCACGGTTGCCTACAACTACCTGCGCGGCGAATTCCATCACGAGCCCTACTTGCATTTCGAACAGGCCCTGAAAGACGCGTACGCGAATGGCTGGCTCGGCAAGAACCTGCTTGGTTCGGGCGTTGACATCGACATGTACACCGCACTCGGCGCCGGCGCGTATATCTGCGGCGAAGAGACCGCGATGATGGAATCGCTCGAAGGCAAGAAGGGGCAGCCGCGCTACAAGCCGCCGTTCCCGGCCAACTACGGCCTGTTCGGCAAGCCGACCACGATCAACAACACCGAGACCTATGCCTCGGTGCCGGCGATCCTGCGCAACGGCGCCGAGTGGTTCCTCAACCTGGGCAAGCCGAACAATGGCGGCCCGAAGATCTTCTCGGTATCGGGCCATGTCAACAAGCCGGGCAATTTCGAAGTCCGCCTGGGCACCTCGTTTGCCGACCTGCTGGAAATGGCTGGCGGCGTGCGCAACGGGCACACGCTCAAGGCCGTGATCCCGGGCGGCTCGTCGATGCCGGTGCTGCCTGCCGAAATCATGATGGGCTGCACGATGGACTATGACTCGCTGCAGAAGGCCGGTTCCGGCCTTGGCTCGGGCGCGGTCATCGTGATGGACGAAACCACCTGCATGGTCCGCGCTTGCCAGCGCATCTCGCGTTTCTACTTCGCCGAAAGCTGCGGCCAGTGCACGCCCTGCCGCGAAGGTACCGGCTGGATGTACCGCGTGCTCACACGCATTGTCGATGGCACCGCGACCATGGACGATCTGCATATGCTCAAGTCCGCCGCGGGCCAGATCGAAGGCCACACCATCTGTGCCTTCGGCGAAGCCGCTGCCTGGCCGGTACAGGGCATGCTCCGCCATTACTGGCACGAGTTCGAATTCGCGATCCTCAACAAGCGCTTCCTGGTCGACGAGCCGAATACCCCGGCGCCGGTGCCGGTGGATCCGTCCGGCGACAAGCCCTCGCCGGGCAACCTGGAGCAGGCCGCATGAGCGCCGTGCCGACCACGCCGGCGATCGCTCCGGATACCGTGAACATCGAGATCGACGGCATTGCCATGGTCGCGCCCAGGGGCTCGATGATCATCCAGGCCTCGGACCGCGCCGGCATCCCGATCCCGCGTTTTTGCTACCACGACAAGCTGCCGATCGCCGCCAACTGCCGCATGTGCCTGGTTGACGTCGAGAAGCTGCCCAAGCCCGCGCCGGCCTGCGCCACGCCGGTGATGGAAGGCATGAAGGTCTATACCCAGACCCGTCGCGCGCTCGATGCCCAGCGCAACGTGATGGAATTCCTGCTGGTCAACCATCCGCTGGATTGCCCGATCTGTGACCAGGGTGGTGAGTGCGAACTTCAGGACGTGAGCATTGGGTATGGTCAAAGTGTGTCGCGGTATGTCGATCGCAAACGCGTGATCGCCGACGAAAACCTCGGCCCGCTGGTGTCCACCGACATGACGCGTTGCATCCAGTGCACGCGCTGCGTCCGATTCACCGCAGAAATCGCCGGCACCTACGAACTGGGTGGCATGAGTCGCGGGGAAAACCTGCAAATCGGCACCTATGACGGCAAGCCGCTGACCACGGAGCTGTCCGGCAATGTGATCGATGTCTGCCCGGTCGGTGCGCTGACCAACAAGGTGTTCCGCTTCAAGGCGCGACCCTGGGAACTGGTGGCGCGCAATTCGATCGGCTACCACGACGCGCTCGGTTCGAACATGCACCTGCACATCCATCGGGGCCAGGTGGTGCGTACCGTGCCGCGCGACAACGAAGCCGTGAACGAGTGCTGGCTGTCCGACCGCGACCGCTATTCGCACCAGGGCCTGTATGCCGCCGATCGCGCCACGCGGCCGATGGTGCGCGAGGGCGATGCCTGGCGCGAAACCGACTGGGACGAAGCCCTGGCCGTTGCTGCCGACGCACTGCGCTCCGTACCCGCGGATCAGTTGGGCGTGCTTGCGCATCCGGCGACATCGAACGAGGAGGGCGCCTTGCTGGCCGCGATAGCGGCCGGCCTGGGGACTGCGCACGTGGATCATCGCCTGCAGCAGCTCGACTTCGCCGACAACGCGGTGGCCGAAGTCTTTGCAATGCCCTCGGCTGAAATGGAAACGGCTGCGGCGATCGTCCTGGTCGGCTGCAACATCCGCCACGAACTGCCGCTGGTGCATCAGCGCCTGCTCAAGGCGAGCAAGCGCGGCGCCATGATCGCCTCGATCAATCCAGTGGACTTTGATTTCGCCTTTGCGCCGGGTGTGCGACGCATCGTTGCGCCATCGCAGCTTGCCGATGCCCTCGCGGCCGTCGCATCGTCTGCCGGCGCGACGCTGCCCGATGGTCTGTCCGGAGACGCTCATGCCGATGCTGGCGCGATCGCCAATGCGCTCAAGGCTGCCGACGGCAACGCCGTGATCGTGCTTGGTGAGCTGGCCGAGAATCATCCGCAGGCCTCGCGCATCCGCGCCGCAGCCCATGCATTGGCCGCTGCCACCGGCGCACGACTCAATCGCATCCCGCAGGGCGCCAATGCCCTGGGCCTCGCCGCGCATGGCGTACTGCCGCAGGCTGGTGGCCGCGACGCGGCCAGCATGCTCGCGCAGCCGATGGGCGCCTACCTGCTGCATGGCGTGGAACCGCAATACGACCTGCCCGATCCGGTGCGTGGTCTGGCGGCATTGCAGGGCGCGAAAGTGGTGGCGCTTGCCGCGTTCGCGTCGGACGATGTGCGCAAGGTGGCCGACGTCATACTGCCGATCGGTGCCTTCCCGGAAGTCGACGCCGGCATGGTCAACCTTGATGGCTTCCAGCAGTATGGTTCGCCTGGCGGCAAGCTGCCCGGCGATGCACGCCCAGGTTGGCGGGTGCTCAAGGCACTGGCCGATCAACTCGGTTTGCGTGGCTTCGGATTCACCGACCTGGGTGGCCTGCGCGCTGGCCTGGTACCGAACACTGCACATTCGGGCGCGGGCATCGCCGACGCCGCGCAGAAGACGGCCGCAGGGATGTTCGAGCGCATCGCGACCACGCCGATCTATCGCGCCGATGCGGTGCTGCGCCGCGCTGACGCGCTCAATGCCCATCCGCTCAATCCCGGCGCCCGCGCTGTTCTCAATCCGGCCGATGCCCAGCGCCTTGGTTTGGCCGACGGCGCGATGTGCAAGCTCGATGATGGCGTCGGCAGTGCCGCATTGCCGGTCGTGCTGTCGCTGCGCGTCGCAAGCGGCACTGTCTGGGTCGAAACTGCCCACGCCGCCAGCGCACCGTTGTCGCGCCAGTCCCGCATCACCGTGACGGGGGCCTGAGCGTGTTCGATCCGATGCGCGAATTCTTCCTCGGCTTCGGCACCACCGGGCTGCTGGTGTGGACCGTGCTCAAAGTGCTGGCGATCGCCGTGCCGCTGATCGTCTCGGTGGCCTTCTATGTGCTCGCCGAGCGCAAGGTGATCGGCTGGATGCACGTGCGCCACGGGCCGCAGTACATCGGCCGCATCTTCGGCATCGGCTGGATCCAGGCCTTCGCCGACGTGTTCAAGATGCTGTTCAAGGAACTGATCGTGCCGTCCAGCGCGAGCCCGTTCCTGTACAAGCTGGCTCCGGTGCTCGCACTGGCGCCGGCGTTCGCTGCCTGGGCGGTGGTGCCCTTTGATGATGGCGCCGTGCTCGCCAACGTCAACGCCGGCCTGCTGGTCCTGCTCGCGCTGACCTCGATGGGTGTCTATGGCATCATCCTTGCCGGTTGGGCGTCCAACTCCAAGTACGCCATCCTGGGCGCGCTGCGCTCTGCCGCGCAGGTGATCAGCTACGAAATCGCCATGGGCTTTGCCCTGGTCGGCGTGCTGGTGGCGGCGGGCAGCATGAACCTCAGTGCCATCGTCAACGCGCAGGCGGGCAACGACGGCTTCTTCGAGTTCTTTTTCTTCCCGTTGTTCCCTCTGTTCATGGTGTATTTCATCTCGGGCGTCGCCGAAACCAATCGCGCGCCGTTCGACGTCGCCGAGGGCGAGTCGGAGATCGTCGCGGGCTTCCACGTCGAGTACTCGGGATCGGCATTCGCGATCTTCTTCCTGGCCGAATACGCCAACATGATCCTGGTCAGTTTCCTGGCCGCGACCCTGTTCCTGGGTGGCTGGCTGTCGCCCTTCCAGGGTTGGCTGGACGGCGGCATGCTGTCCGCACTGGCCAAGCCAGGCTGGTGGTGGCTGTTTGCCAAGTCCGGGATCTTCGCCTTCGCCTTCCTTTGGTTCCGCGCCACCTTCCCGCGCTACCGCTATGACCAGATCATGCGCCTGGGCTGGAAGGTGTTCATCCCGATCACCCTGGTCTGGATCTTCTTCACTGCCGTGGCCGCCTACTTCAACTGGTTTGTCCGGGGAGCATGACCGTGATTACCCGCGTAGCCAGTTACCTGAAGAGCCTGCTCCTGATCGAGTTCATCAAGGGCATGGCGCTGACCATGAAGTACATGTTCAAGCCCAAGTACACGGTCGAGTATCCGTTCGAGAAATTCCCGCAGTCGCCACGTTTCCGCGGCCTGCATGCGCTTCGTCGTTACCCCAATGGGGAGGAGCGCTGCATCGCCTGCAAGCTGTGCGAGGCGGTGTGCCCGGCGTCGTGCATCACCATTGATTCCGAACAGCGCGAGGACGGCACCCGCCGAACCACCCGCTACGAGATCGACCTGTTCAAGTGCATCTTCTGCGGATTCTGCGAAGAGAGCTGCCCGGTGGACTCGATCGTCGAAACGCACATCCTCGAGTACCACTTCGAGAACCGCGGCGAGAATATCGTGGACAAGCTTCAGTTGCTGGCGATCGGCGATCGCTTCGAAGCCGAGATCGCCGCGCGTCGCGGCGCCGACGCGGCATTCCGTTGAGGGCCGGGACAACATGAGCATCGAACTGATTGCCTTCTACGCCTTTGCCCTGGTCACCGTACTGGCCGCGGGCGCCGTCATCACCCTGCGCAACCCGGTGCATGCGGTGCTGTCGCTGATCCTCACCTTCTTCTCCACCGCCTGCCTGTGGCTGCTGCTCCAGGCCGAGTTCCTGGGTATCGCGCTGGTGCTGGTGTACGTGGGCGCGGTGATGATCCTGTTCCTGTTCGTGGTGATGATGCTCGACTTGAATGTCGACCCGCTGCGGGAAGGCTTCGCGCGTTACTTCCCGCTGGCGCTGGTGGTTGCGGCGCTGATGCTGTTCGAGGTGCTCGGCCTGATTGGCGTTCGCGCGCAGGATGCATCGCGCGCCTTGCCCGGCCCGGATCCGGCCGCAGCGGCCGGCCTGAGCAACCTGGAGTGGATCGGGCAGGCGCTGTTCACCAGATTCATGCTGCCGTTCGAAATTGCGGCGGTGATCCTGACCGTTGCCATCGTGGTTGCGGTGATGCTGACCTTGCGCCGTCGCGAGGGCACCAAGCACCAGGATCCCAGCCGGCAGGTGATGGTCCGTCGTGAGGACCGCATCCGCCTGGTCAAGATGAAGCCCGAACCGCGCCAGGGAGGCGACGCATGATCACCCTGACCCATTACCTGGTGCTGGGCGCGATCCTGTTTTCGTTCGCGATCGCCGGCGTGATCATCAATCGCAAGAACCTGATCGTGCTGTTGATGTGCATCGAGCTGATGCTGCTGGCGGTCAACCTGAACTTCATCGCCTTCTCGCGCTTCCTGGGCGATTCGGCGGGGCAGGTGTTCGTGTTCTTCATCCTCACCGTGGCCGCCGCCGAGGCAGCCATCGGCCTGGCCATCCTGGTCACCCTGTTCCGCAATCGGCGCACGATCAATGTTGCCGAACTCGACACCCTGAAGGGCTGACCGGATGCCGCATGCGCCCCATACCCTTTCGCTTGCGATCCTGCTGGTCATCGCCCTGGCGCCGCTCGCCGGCGCCGTGCTGGCTGGGCTGTTCGGCCGCCTGATCGGCCGGGTCGGTGCCCATGCGGTAACCATTGGGGCAGTCGGCATCAGTTGCCTGCTCAGCTGCCAGGTGCTCTGGCAACTTGCCACTGGCGCCGTTGATCCGTTCAACGCCAACGTCTATACCTTCTTCGAGGTCGGCACGTTCAGCGCCCATGTCGGATTCCTCATCGACAACCTCACCGCCATGATGATGGCGGTGGTGACTTTCGTGTCGCTGCTGGTGCACGTCTATACCGTCGGCTACATGAAGGACGACCCGGGCTACCAGCGCTTCTTTGCCTACATCTCGCTGTTCACCTTCTCGATGCTGATGCTGGTGATGTCCAACAACTTCCTGCAGCTGTTCTTCGGCTGGGAAGCGGTGGGCCTGGTGAGCTACCTGCTGATCGGCTTCTGGTACACGCGTCCAACCGCGATTTTCGCCAACCTGAAGGCCTTCCTGGTCAACCGCGTCGGCGACTTCGGTTTCCTGCTCGGCATCGCCGGGGTGGCGTTCTGGTACCAGAGCCTGGACTACAGCGCGGTATTCGCCAACGTGGCTTCGCAGCAAGGCGTCCTGGTGCAGTTGATCCCGGCGCTGCCGTCGGTCGGGTTCGGCGGCTGGGACGTGATGGTGACCAGCTTCATCTGCATCTGCCTGTTCA
>JBKJMY010000079.1:0-9589 GCA_046596115.1 Arenimonas sp. | reverse complement strand
CGGCGCCACTGCCTGCACGCCAATGAGCCTGCCCGAGCCAGCTTCGGTGACCAACTTGATGAAGCCACGCGTGTCGAAGTTCACGAGCGCCCGCGGCACGTTGTCCAACGTCAGCAGGCGGCTATCGGTCTGGATGCCAGCGTGATGCGCGTCGGTCTCGCTATAACCCACGGTTGCAACCTGGGGGTCGGTGAACACCACCGCCGGCATCGTCGCCAGGTCGAGTGACGCATCCCCGCCGGTCATGTTGATTGCCGCGCGGGATCCGGCCGCCGCCGCGACATAGACAAACTGCGGCTGGTCGGTGCAGTCCCCGGCCGCGAAAATATGCGCCGCGCTGGTATGCATGCCCTTGTCGATTGTGATGGCTCCCTGCGCATTGACCGCGACACCCGCCGCGTCCAGCGCCAACTCGCGCGTATTGGGCGCTCGCCCAGTGGCGACCAGCAGCTTGTCGGCGCGCAGCTCGCCATTCCCGGTCGTGAGCACGAATTCGCCGTCCACGTAGACGATCTGGCTGGCTTGGGTGTGCTCCAGTACCTCGATGCCCTCGGCACGAAATGCTGCGGTGACGGCCTCGCCAATGGCCGGGTCCTCGCGAAGGAACAGAGTGTTTCGCGCCAGGATCGTGACTTGGCTGCCGAGCCGGGCAAATGCCTGCGCCAGCTCTGCCGCCACCACCGAGGAGCCTATGACCGCGAGTCGGGGCGGAACCACTTCGCCCACCAGCGCCTCGGTCGAGGTCCAGTACGGCGTTTCCTTCAGGCCCGGAATCGGCGGCACGGCCGGACGGGCACCCGTCGCAATGAGGCAGCGATCAAACCTTACCGTCTGTTCGCCGCCGTCCCTCAACCGCACGATGAGTTGGTTGCCGTCCTGGAAACGGGCTTCGCCGCGCAGCACAGTGATGGCCGGCTGACTGTCGAGGATGTTTTCGTACTTGGCGTGACGCAGTTCATCTACGCGCGCCTGCTGCTGTGTCAGCAGTTTTCTGCGATCGATCGCCGGAGCAGCGGGCGCGATGCCGCCATCGAACGGGCTGTGCCGACGCAGGTGAGCGATGTGGGCAGCGCGGATCATGATCTTCGAGGGCACGCAGCCGATATTGACGCAGGTGCCGCCGATCGTGCCGCGTTCGATCAGGGTAACCCGTGCGCCTTGCTCGACCGCTTTGATCGCGGCCGCCATCGCCGCACCGCCGCTACCGACGACGGCGATGTGCAGTGTACTGTCGTTGCCGCCGGACTTGTCTCCACCGCTGAGCACACCCAGCGCCTTGCGCGGCAGCACGGGCTCATTCTCAGGAAGGCGTGCATCGGCAAGACTCGCCTCATAGCCCAGTTCGGCCACAGCACCCGTGATCGCGTCGAACGAGATATCTGGATCAGCGGCGACTTGCGCGGTACCGTTAGGGTAGGACACGTCCGCCGAGCGCACCCCAGGCACCTTTTCGAGAGCGTCCTTGACGTGCACCGCGCACGCATCGCAGGTCATCCCGACAATCTTCAGGGTGGTCAACGGATTTGCCATCGCTGCCGCCTCACTTCGTCGCAGTGGAAGGGTAGCCGGCGTTCGTGGTGGCCTGTGTCAACGCCTGGATGCTGGTCTTGCTATCGTCGAAAGTGACAATGGCTTCGCGTTGCTCGAACTGAATGTCGATGTTGCTCACGCCATCGACCTTCGACAGAGCCTTCTTGACTGTGATCGGACATGCGGCACAGGTCATGCCTTTGACGGACAGCGTGACGGTCTGAGGGGCTGCCCACGCCGGGGTGGTGGCGACAAGCAGAGCGAGACAGGCAAGCAACTTTTTCATGACGATCTCCTGATCAGTAGAACAACGGAAGGACATAGGGAAAGCCCAGCGCCACCAACACCATGGCAGCCACGACCAAGAAGATGGCCTTGTAGGTCGTGCGTACTTGCGGGATGGCGCAAACTTCACCCGGTTCGCAGCTTTGCACCGGTCGATAAATGCGCCGCCAGGCAAAGAACATCGCAACCAGTGCGACGCCGATGAAGCTCGGCCGGTAGGGTTCGAGCGCCGTCAGGTTGCCGATCCATGCGCCACTGAAACCGAGCGTGACCAGAAGCAACGGACCCAGGCAGCAGGTGGACGCAAGGATGGCGGCCAGCCCGCCGGCAGCCAAGGCGCCACGTCCATTTTGAGTTTCCGACATGGTGATCTCCTGTAAGGAAACTTCGGGCTGGGGTAAGCTTAAGTCCGTAGTTGTATACGGAGTCAAGCGCCATGAAGAACCCTCAGAAAAGCCTGACCATTGGCGCATTCGCCGAGGCCGCCGGGGTCCATGTCGAGACCATCCGGTTCTATCAACGCAAGGGCTTGTTATCAGAGCCGGACAAGCCTCAGGGCAGCATTCGTCGGTACGGTGCGATGGATGTCTCGCGGATGCGGTTTGTAAAATCGGCCCAGCGGCTGGGTTTTAGCCTGGACGAGATCGCGGAACTGCTGCGCCTGGAAGATGGCACCCACTGCGAGGAAGCCAGCAGCCTGGCCGAACACAAGCTCAAGGATGTGCACGAGAAACAAGCGGATCTGGCGCGCATGGAAGCGGCTCTGTCCGCCCTTGTTGGTGCGTGCCATGCAATGAAGGGAAGAGTTTCCTGTCCGCTGATCGCGTCTCTGCATGGCGAGCAAGCGCCGGGCGTGCGTGCTTGACCCGATTTTTCTGCACTCGCGAAATCGGTCAACCCATGGACACACCACCCGATCCTGATCGCGATGACCGTCCCTGGCGTCCTGCCGGTGCGGGCTCGTCGTTCGTCTACGTGCTCCCATGCTTGGGCGAAGACCTGCTGAAGCTTGGCATGTCGCGCGATCCGCTCGATCGTTTTCAGTGCTTGCACCCGCGCTGGTTCGACTTCTTCGATCTCGACGCCATCCGACTGATCGAGACAGACTCGGTGCGCGAGGCCCGCGCGATCGAGACACGCCTGCGACAATCGCTGCGCGTGTACAACGCGCCTGCGCCGCTGCTTGTGTCGGAAGCCGCCGGAGGTCACACAGAATGGTTTCGCGGCGCGCTGGAAACCCTGGGACGACAGACCGATGCACTGCAAGCCGCCGGCCTGCGCATGCACGCGCCCGCGCATTCCTGGCTGCGCAACGCCCTCGCCACGCGCGGGAGCCTGTTGTTCCACTGGTCGTCGGGCATGCTCGAGGCAATCGACCCGGATTTTGCGCCGCTGGCGCTAGCCGCCCGCGACGAAAGGGCGGCTCTCGACCCGCTATCGAAGCTTCGGCGGGATCGAGACCAGTGGAGATGCCAGCGGTTTCATGCAGCCTCCTTCGCGAACACAATCCGAGCCTCGAGCCCTGGAGCGGCATCGCGCAGGAACAGTTGCGCCCCATGTGCTTCCGCGATCGCCTTGACGAGGCTCAGGCCAAGCCCGTTGCCAGAAGTCGAACGTGCTGCCTCGAGCCTGACAAACCGGTCGAGCACCCGCTTGCGGTCTTGGTCAGGAATGCCAATGCCATTATCGCGCACGAACAGGGTGGGATGGCCGTCCTCGTACGTGGCGCCAAGTTCAATCCGACTTGAAGGGGGAGTGTGGCGCAGCGCGTTCTGGATCAGGTTGATGCACGCTTGCGCCAGCAACTCCCTGTCACCGTGGACAATGACCGGCTTTTCGTCAGAGATGGTGAGAAGTTCGTGCCCGCTATCTTCGGCGAGCGGTTCGTGCGTCTCAGCCAGGCCGCGAACAAGCTCACTGAGATCAAGCAGGCCGAAATGGTGTTTCAGATCGACGTGTTCAAGTTCCGATATCCGCAGGATCGCCGCGAACAGGCTGAGCAACTCATCACTTTTGTCGATGGCGACCTCGATCATTTCTCCTCGATTGCCCTCGGGGCTGTCGCGCATACGTTCCAGATGGTTGCGCAGGTGGCTCATTGGCGTGCGCATGTCGTGTGCCAAATCGGTTGTGACTTGCTGCAGGTTGCGAAGCAATGCAGCGATGCGATCGAGCATGGAATTCAGCGTTTCAGCAAGCTGGTCGAATTCGTCACCATGCCTGCCGACTGCCGCGCGTCCGGTCAAGTTTCCCGACGCGAACGCGCGCGAACCCTTGGCAATGCGCTCTAGCCTGCGCTTGAGATAGCGCCCGAGGACGAGTGCGAAAGCGGCCGCGATGACAAGCATTGCCATGAAGCCGAGGCTGAAGACGGTCAAGATTGTCCTGGCGATTTCCTCGGCCGGATCGAGATCGGCAGCAACCACCAGGCGGCTTCCGCCGCGGAGCGTTGTCGCGAGTGCCCGCGCCGGAGCTGTCCCGTCTTCAGGATCGCGAAATTGGATCCGCTGCCAGCCTGCGGTAGGCATGGGAGTATCGAGGGTACCCGCCAGCTTGCGTCCGTCCCGCCCAAAAACTGCGAAAGCGAGCGTGTTGGATGGGCTGCGCTCGCGTGCTGCAATGGACTCGGCAAGGCCGTCCAGTCCATCGTCTGCGTAAATCGACAACAGACTGACGTTGGCCTGCTCGATGACATTGTCGAGTTCGTTCTGGAAGGCTGAATTGGCTGCAAAGTAGACAGCCACGCCGATTGCAAACGTTGCCAGCGCAAAGGCCAGCGCGGTCAGGATCGCGATCCGGTTGGCGGCACTGCGAAGTAGTGGCATCATCCGGCACGCATGCGGTAACCGACTCCGCGGCGGGTTTCGATCCAGTCCTCCAACCCGCCCGCATTGAGCTTCGAGCGCAATCGGCTCATGTGAGTTTCTACAATCTTGGTTTGCGGATCGAAATGGAAATCCCACACCCGCTCGAGCAGCATCGTGCGGGTCACGAACTCGCCGGGATGGCGCATCAGTTCTTCCAGCAGCCGGAATTCCTTGGGCTGCAGGATCACGTCCACGCCGTCGCGCCATACATCGCGCGCCAGCAGATCCATCTCGATGGGACCAGCCAGCAACCGGGTAACGGCGTGCTGCGGGGAGCTGCGTCGTGCGAGCGCCTTTACCCGCGCAGCCAATTCGCTGAACGCAAAGGGTTTGGTGAGGTAGTCATCGGCGCCTGCATCCAGGCCCTGTACGCGAGCCTCGATCTGGGCGACTGCCGTCAGGAGGATGGCGGGCTGCAGGATGCCGCCTGCGCGCAAGCGGCGGAGGACTTCGAGCCCGTCAAGGACCGGCATCATCCGATCGAGAATGATCATGTCGAAATTCTCGGTCAGGCCGAAGTGCAGCGCATCCTCCCCGTTACGGGCGACAACGACATTGTGTCCCAGCTCGGCCAGGCCACGTTCGACGAAAGCCGCCGTGTCGATATCGTCCTCAGCGAGAAGGATGCGCATCCCCAGGTGGGCTCAGTCAGCTTCGCCGGCAGATTCCAGACCGTTCTCGACAATCTTGCCGGTCATGGCATCGACACCGACTTCGTGGATCTTGCCGTTCTCGCGTATGTCGAACGACCAGCGCCAACTGCCGCCTTCTTTCTCGTAGTCTGCTTCGGCGATCGTGCCCTTCGCGACCGACATTGCGATGGTGCGTGCCTGTGCTTCACTGATCTTCGGCTTGGGCGCATTGGCGTGTTCGGCGGCTTCCTGGGCCTTGCTCTCGGGGCCTGCCTTCTGCGTGCCTGCATAGGCTGCCATGGTCAGGCCGAGCGCGCCGGCGGTGATTGCAATCTTGGCAATAGCATTCATTTCATTTCTCCTGAAGCGCAACGGTGCGCTTGGCATACTGTGTGCGCCAATGCGTCACAGGACGGTTTCTGCCCGGATACAATTTCCCAAACTTTCCAGCCGTCGTTGCTGCGGCTACCTGGTCGCGAAAGAGGCCTCCAGCGCGTCGACGAGATCCAACTCCCTCGTCGATGCGGATTTGGCCAGCCGCGGATCCTTCGCCTGGGCCGCCGTGCGCATCTCCGCGATTGATTTGCTCATCTGCTCCCGCAACGAGGCACTGGCAATCTTCGGGCTGAGGGCAGCCCACTGCGTGGCGGCGAAATCAACAGCCGCTCCTGCATCGGACCACCGTGCCGGATTGGCTGCCAGGTTGGCCTGGTAACGAAACCCGGCGTAGTCCAGAAGGCTCACGGCTCGCGGAGTCACTCCCGTATCCGCAGCGCTCTCGACAAGCGTTCGATACCCCTCA
Organism: Arenimonas sp.; assembly: GCA_046596115.1. GTDB lineage: Bacteria > Pseudomonadota > Gammaproteobacteria > Xanthomonadales > Xanthomonadaceae > Arenimonas. The sequence goes on along the minus strand of JBKJMY010000079.1, from coordinate 3,473 downwards.
ACTGACGCCAATGCGATGGCTGTGTAGTCGCCGGCCTTCTGCGCCGCAGCAATATCTGCCAACTGGGATGCAAGCCTGTCTCGCTGGGTTTGATCGAGCCTGGCGGAAACGCCTTCCGCCGCGCTGCGGGCTTCGCCTATCAGCTTGCCCAGCACGGCGGGAGTTGCGGTCGCAGCCTGCTCAGTCAGTGCTTCGAACGGCTCTGCGGCGGCAATCAGTTCCGAATGACCTGCGTCGGCATCCTTGGTGGGCGGTGAGAGAATCGCTCTACCCTCAACTGCCGCGGACGTTGCGGCGTCGCCGGGATGCCTGCTGGTGCAGCCGGCGAGGGATATTCCAATGATTCCAGTGATTAGCGCAGATCTCCAAGAAATGTTCATGGAGTTTGTCCTTTTGCTGTACTGAATTGAGTCCAAGTATCCTCTAAAAGCGCGTATTTGCGCATGCGAAAACGAGTAAAGGTTAAGTGTAGGTTTAGCAAATATTCGACGCCGCACTTGGATTTTCGGGAACGAAGCTGCAGGTCCTGTCACTCATCCTTCCGGTAATGCGACTCTGGACCTTGTTGTCATTGCTCCAGTTTCTTGCGATGGCCTCCCAGTCGATATTCCGTGCGCTGGTGGCCATCGCTGGATGAGCAAGCTGTCAGCGGCCAGTCGAGGTGGAGTCGGCGTGCCATCGAACGCTCTGGCTTTGAGCAATCTCCACTCGACATGTCCAGACGGGACACGCAGGCACTCAAAGCAATCTCTCCCATGCCAAGCTGCCCCGGTACCGATGGGTCACCGCGCCCGACGCGCCGATCACAAACACATGCAGCCAGTGGTTGTCGACGAGGTCACGCACGAATGCATGTTTGGCGATCACGACGTTGATCGCGTCGATGGGCGCTGCAATGAAAACGTTCAGCCGCAGCGGCTCGTGCACGAAATGCGTGCCGTCGTGTACCGATTGCATCGGCAGGCCGACCTTGAGGTCGCCCGCGTTGCCTTCCAGCACGCCGATGGTCCCGACCACGTTGTGCAGCACCTTGTTGCCGGCACCGAAAGCGTGGTTGTTCACCGTCGATCCGTAGTACTGCAGGTTGATCCAGCTTGCGACGACCATGGGTGCGGTCATGATCAGTTCCAGCACACCGAAGCCCTCGTCTTCGTGCCAGTCGTAGTTGTGCAGGAAGGCCCTGCCGCCCAGGTTGATGCCTGCCGTGTGCTCACGCGGCGCGGCAATGAAGGCCGCATTGCCGGCCAGCCCCCATTCGGGCCGCACCTGCGACCAGTCGCGGCTGCGCGCCTTGATGCGGGCATCGGTGGTTGCATCGTTCGATACCCCGAGCAGTGCCGCGCGCTCCATGCGCGCCAGATGCGATGCTTGCGCGAGCCAGTCGCGCAATTGATTGATGTTTTGAAGTTGTGACGGCGGCGCAGTCGCAACGTCGAAGATCCGGATTTCATCGGTGGTGGTGTCATGCAGGCAACCGAGGAACCAGGTGTCTTGGGGGATGTCGATGCCACGCAGCCGCAGGCCGGTGCGCACGTCCGGGTCGTTGAGGATTGCTGCAGCGACCCGGGCGTTGGCTTCGCCGGTATGCCCGCCGCAGGCTCCGCAGTCCAGGCCGGACGCATGCGGATTGTTCACCGTCGTGCTGCCATGGCCGGTCAGCATGACCAGCCGCGCAAAATTTCGGGTCATGGACATGGCGCGCAGCACGGCCTCGGCCATCGCGATGCGTTGCGCGCCGTCGAATCCGGTCTCGCGACCGGCGACAGTGCGCGGCGCGATGCGCGGACCGACGCGGCCAATCACGCGCCGATCCAGTCCGTCCACTGCCGGATCGGCGACGGTGCGCGTCCAGCCGAGGGTGTCGCCGACCAGCTTGGATGCGAACAGCAACCCCGCCGTCTCGACGTAGGTGAACGAAGACACGGCCGAGAGCTTGAAGGACTTCCACGCCTTGGCGGCGCGGCGACGCAGGAGCCGTGCGTCGAGAATGTCGCGCTCTTGCTTTTTTGAAACCCCAGCGACCGCTTCGCAGACCACTAACGAAGGCTTCAGCAGCACGGGGCATTGCGCGCCGCCGTGGATGCGGCCGATCGGAACATACTCGATCGGAAAACCGAAGAACCCGGCAAACCCGACCGTTTCAGCGTCCGGGCACACGGTTTCGAGCGCACGCCGATAAACCTCCGAGCGCACGTCGATGCAAAACGCCGCCTGCACTGCTTTGCGCTTGCGCGGTGCCGTTCGCTGGTCGTTTGAAGTGGTGGCCAGTTGTGCCAACAGGCGGCGCTGGAACGCGTGCTCATAGGCGCGTTGCAAGACCAGGTCTATCGCCAGGTCGGGATCGCCGCCGAGTTTTTCGTCCTGCGAAAGCGAGGCTGCCGTCTCCATGGCCTGGGCCCAGGCCGTGCGGAACGCGGCATCCTTGCGCTCGCGGAAGAGCGCATACCCCCACACCACGCGGATGGCGAGGAGCTGGATCAGCGTGTCGTCGTCCTGATCGTTGAGCGCAGCGCTCCAGCCCCGGTAGCGCGCGTAACCCGCCCAGCCGCCGATATCGAGCAGCGCGCGATGCAGGTAGTCCTCGACGGCGCGCTCGGGAATGCCCAGCGCGGCGATCACGGCGGCGATCGCCGCCATCGGGTCTTCGGCTTGCGACGCTACGGAGGCCCGAAAGTCGCGGATGCCCATCATCTGCGAATTGCGGTCGTGACGCATCGAGACACGCCAGGCCGCGTAGAGACTCGATCCGCGCGACGGTAGCCGCCAGACCGATTGGCCTTCGTCGAAGTACGCAGCGCACCACCGGGAGATCTCGTCGACCATGAACGCGGTGCGCGAGGCCAGCCGGTCGCCGACCGCCAAGGCATCGAGGATCTCGGCAACCGTAGCGACCCTGGCGCTGGGCCTGAAGGCGGCCTCGGGGTCGTGCGCGATGGCCAGGCGCAGCGCCGCAATCGAAGGGATCGGCCCATCGCCCGGCGTCGCCGCCAAGGCGGCCTCGAGATCCTGATCTTCGATCCTGCCTTCGGCCAGCGCGTGGCGAAAGAAGGCACGCGGCATCAGCATGTCCACGCCGGCAACGCGGCGCAGGGTGGCGCAGGTTGCCTCGAAGGTCTGCTGCGCAAATCCCAGGAACGGATTGACCGCCACGAAGTGCTTCAGTGGCCACAGCGGCGCAATGCGGTTGCAGGCGGCCGTAATGGTTGCCTGCAGTTTCGCTTCACCTAGGGCCGCGATGCCCGCGTCATCTGCAACCGGCATGTCTTTCTTGGCAAAAGCTGCCTGTGTAGTCATGGCTTTCTTCCTGCACTGGCGTTATTGAAGGTGGCGGCGCCGAGCGGACGCGCGCGCCGCGATGCGGCTGGCCAGAACCGCAGGATCCAACGGTTGGCGATCGTGTTGAGGTAGAAGCCGTTCGACACGTGTGCATACAGCGCATGCCAACTCGATGGCCCGGGCGCCCACGACAGCAG
>JBKJMY010000012.1:0-8052 GCA_046596115.1 Arenimonas sp. | reverse complement strand
CGAACAGGCCTCCGATGATTCCAAGTGGGCCAACCTCGGCTCGGTCGGCAACTATGTCAACAAGGTCAGCTCCGATTTCGACCCGCGGCTGTACGGCTGCAAGAAACTCAGCGACCTGTTCCGCCAGCACCCGAACTATTTCGAGGTCGAAGAGCGCCAGGTCGGCGCGGCGCGCGCGCTGTTCGTCAAGGTCGTCGAGTAGCGCAATCCCTACGCCCAGGCCGGTAGTTTCCCGATACCACAGCAATGAGCCATGCACTAGGTTGTCACTTGACAACCGGGCGCCCTGCCCGTAGCGTGGCGGAGCGTGCATGGCGCGGCGGCGGCACCCCAATCCCGACGTCGAGGCGGCACTAGCGCATGCCGAGCGCAAGGGCTGGCGCGTCATCCCCGGTGGATCGCACGCATGGGGCCGGATCTACTGCCCTTTCAACGATGCCTCTTGTCGATGCGGGCTGCATTGCATCGCAAGCATCTGGAGCACGCCCCGCAATCCGGATACTTTTGCGAGGCAGGTTCGCCGGCTCGTCGACAACTGCATAAGACTCTGCGAAGCACGCCAGGACGACACCGATGACTGACTACGAATTCAAGCTGACATTCACCCTGGGTTATCCCGCGCAGGATCCGGATGCATTCATCGAAGCACTGGGTGAGGTGGGCTGCACCGACGCGCTGGTCGGTATCGGCCGGCCCGGCAGCATCTCCCTGGATTTCGCGCGCGCAGCGCGATCGGCCGAACAGGCGGTGTCCAGCGCGATTCGCGAGGTACGCCGTGCCATTCCCGGCGCGGTACTGGTGGAGGCGGCGCCGGACTTCGTCGGCCTGACGGACGTGGCGGACATCATCGGCGTGTCGCGCCAGCAGATTCGCAAAGTGATGCTTGGCCACCCCGCCGATTTTCCCGAGCCGCTACACGCCGGTAGCAGATCCATCTGGCACCTTGCGCCTGTGCTGGGCTGGCTTCGCGACCGCCAGGCACGGGTAATCGATCCGCAACTGTTCGAGACTGCCAGGGCGACGATGGCCCTCAACATCGCCAACGAGGCTCGAAAGCTGGCCGGCGCGACAGTGCCGGCGCGATTCGCATCCCTGTTCCGCTAGCACGGCTGCAGAACAGGGTCAGGGCACGTTATCCGCGTCAGGTCGCGTTATCGGCGATCAACGCGCCCTCCTCCTGTTTCGAGACGGCGCGGTGGAGCATGCGCAGCGGCTGTGCTGCAAGCGCGCAGGCGGCCAGCGTCCAGACGATCAACGCGCCGCTGGGCAAGTCGAACACCGCCGACAGCGTCAGGCCGAGCACATAGCCCGCCGCACCGATCGCATAGGCCGTCACCAACCGGCGTTTGCCGCGCATGCCGACGGTGGCCAGCGCGGGGACGATCAGGCTGGCGAAGACCAGGTAGACGCCGACCAACTGCACCGACGCGGTGATTGCCGCGGCGAACAGCACGTAGAACATCAGACCCTGCAGCGACGCGCGACGCCACCACATCACGCCCAGCAGCACGATGCTCAATACCGCGGCGGGAATCAATTGCGGCAGGCTCACCCACAGGATCTGTCCGACCAGCAGGTCCTTGAGGTGTTCGCCGCCCTGCGGATTGTTCGCCAGCAACAAGAGCCCGCCGGACGCCGCCAGCACGAACAACGTGCCGATCAGTGGTTCCTGGAACTGCGGCCAGCGCTTGTCCGTCCATGCCAGGAAGCCCGCGCCAAGAAGCGCCGCGGCGGCGGCGGCGACCTGCACGCCCAAGCCGTGTTCGTCCACGCCGAAGAACCCCGCCGCGATCACCCCGAGTGCGGCGATCTGGGCGATCGCCAGGTCAATGAAGATGATCCCGCGCTCCAGCACCTGCCGCCCCAGCGGCACATGGGTGGCCAGCACGATGAAGCCCGCCAGGCAGGCGGGCCCCAGGATGCTGATGTCCAACCCATCGAGGTTGAGCGCCGCCAGGCTCATGGCGCCGCCTTCGCCGCCGCGAGCAGCTTGTCGATCGTGGAATCAAAGAGACCAAAAAGATCCTTGGACTGCGCATCACCACCCACGGTCAACGGCAGCGACACCGCCGGCACGCCGGTGCGCGACGACAACCACTCGCTCGGCTTCGAGTCCTGGTAGGCGGCGCGGATGATGGCCAGCGTGTGCCCGCCCTTGGTAGTCGCAATCAGGCTCGACAGATGGCTGCTGGTCGGCGGCACGCCCGGCCGCGGCTCGAGTTCGCCGATCTCGTTCATGCCCAGCCACTTGTTCAAGTACACCCAGCTCACGTGCTGCACGATCACGTTGCGGCCCTTCAACGGCGCTGCCTTGGCCTGCCAGCGCACGATCGCCGCGCGCCAGCGGGTGGCGAAGTCGGCCAGGCGCGACTGATAGGTCGCGGCGTTCGACGGATCGAGTTGCACCAGGCGCGCATCCAGCGCCTTGGCGATCACCAGCACGCGATACGGATCCATCTGGATATGCGGATTGCCCTCCGGATGCACGTCGCCCGCGGCGCGGTCGAACTTGGTCGGCTTCTCCAGCGTGATCACCTGGCTGGCCGCGCTGAACGAGCCTGGTCCGCTGGCCACGGCCTGGTTGCCCGACTGCTTGAGCAACTGCGGCAACCAGCCGATCTCCAGCTCCGCACCCGTGCACACCACCAGGTTGGCCGCGCGCACCTTGGCGATCAGGCTCGGCTTGGCCTCGATCTGGTGCACATCCTGCAGCGCGGACGTGCCGACGGTGACATTGATCTTGTCGCCCGCCAGTTCGTTGAGCAGCGAACCCCATTCGGGTTCGCAGGTGAAGACATTCAATTTCGCCTGCGCCGTGTTGGCGGCCAGGCCCAGCATCAACGCACCAGCAATCATCAAACGGTTCATGTGCAACTCCTCAGAATTTGTGCGCGCCGTGGGCGCCGAGGCTGACCTGGTACTGCAGGGTCAGCGTGTTGTCGGTGTCGTTCGGGTTGGGACGATCGTGGCTGAGCTGCAGCCGGAACAGCGAGAACTCGCTGTTCAACCACGTCGCGGCGATGCTTTCCCGGGTCGGGTCGTAGGTGCTGCTGTAGGGACCGGCATTGCCGCCCGACCACAACTTGTCGAAACGCAGCCCGGCTTCCCACTGCCGATTGATCCGGTAAACGCCCTCGACATACGCACCGCGGCGCATGCCGGTCCACGGCGACGTGTTTTCAACATCGACCGGATCGACATAGGCACCGTTGCGATGGTCGGCGAAGTATTCGCCGCGCACGGTCACGCCGCCATCCTTGAAGTTGCCCTGCGGCGCCCACTTCCAGGTGCCATCGGCGATGTACAGCCGACCTTCGCCGACGAAGCCGTCCTCGGCGCCCTCGGAGCGCGACTGCAGCACGCTCAGTCCGGCCAGCCAGGACGATTCCGTGCCGATATCGCCGCCGACATGGCCGAACAGCGTCTTCACGCCCGCGCCCGCATGCGCGGCCCCGCCGGCAGGATAGGACGCGCCGCGGAAGATCTCGCCGCCGAGTTCGACGAACAGCGCCGTCGGCGCAACCCAGCGCAGCTGCACGCCATCATCGCCGTACTGGTTACCCAGAAAGGCCTGGTAGGGCAGCGGACGATCGAAGAACTTGTCGGTGTGGGTATGGTGGCTGTTGAGGTAGCCCACGGCCGAGTAGAACCGCCCCATGCGCGCGCTGAAGCCCGCGGGCAGCGCGGTGGTGTCGACGAACGCTTCCTCGACGCCGAGGTGGTCGCCCTGGTCATCGCTGCTGATTGTGGTGGTCAGCTGGCCATAGAACTTCTCGTCGATGTTGGAGGTCATGCTGACTTCACTTTCGCCCAGCGAGAAGCCCTTGGCCGAGGGGCCGCCCCCGCCGATGATCGGAAAGCCGCTGCGTGCGTAGACTTTCGGGTCCAGCGAGTGCGCGGTATAGCTGCCGTTGAGGATGATGCTGATCGCCGGGTTGAAGGCCGTGGGATTGGAACTGTCGCCGCCGCCGTCGTTGCTGGCGACGGCATTTTCCGCGGCCGTGCTGCCGTCTGCGGCTGCATCGACCGGCGCGGCGACAGCATCCTCGGGATTGGCCGCAACGGCGTCCTCCGGGTTCGCCGTCGTCGAGGCGGCCGGTGCCGCACTGGCGCCGCGCGCGCGCGCGGCCTTCAGTTGCGCGATCTCGGCGCGGGCCTGTTCCAGCTCCGACTGAACTTCGGCGGTGCGCGTGCGTTGTGCGTCGGCATCGGCTTCGAGCGCCTGCAGGCGCGCGGCCAGCGCATCCAGCGAGGTTGGAGCGGGCGGCGTGGCCGCTTGGGCTGCGTTGCCGAGGGCGAGGCCCAGGGCGAGCGCGAGGGTGGTCTTGGTCAACGAAATACTCCTTGGTGTCCGGCACGCCGCCCTGGGGGCGGGCGCGACGCGGCGTGGTCATGGCATCCGCCGAAGCGGATTTGTCGATGGGGAAGCAGGCCGCGATGCGATCGAGGCGGGCACGGCCTGCGATGAAGGCGGCTGACGCGGCGTGCGGGCGCGCGACAGGGCGTCGCGGCGGGCAGGCGTCAGCGCGGAGACAGGCCCGGTCGGGCCCGCGCGATCAGGCGGTCGGTGGTCGGAACGGCGTCGCAGGATGATGCGCAGGCACACGCATCAGCGCCGGTTCGCGGGCCAGCACGGGGCCGTACACGACCAGCGGGAGATCCAGTGGCTGCACCAGGTCGGCGCAGACGAAGCCGGAGGAATCCTGATGGAACAGGCCATGCGCCTTGTCCACGCGGGCGTCAGCCACGCATTCGGCGGAGCTGGCGTTGGCTACCATGCCGCGGCTGTGGAACTGCGCGGCATGCTCGGCCAGGTGTTCCTCCGCCGACAGGTCCAGCACCGGTCGCAACACCATGCCCAGCACCATCAGCGCCATCAGGCTGACGTGCAGGAGCGTGTTCAGGTGGCAGAGCAGGCGATTCACCGGGCAAGAGTACGGTACGGCGTCCCCCGGATTCAACCGCGAACTGCGCTACCGTGCCGATAGTCATGCCCAAGTCCCTGCCCATGAACGCACCCGTCCTGTTCGCCCTCGCCGCCGCCCTGCTGTTCGGTGCCAGCACGCCGTTTGCCAAGGTGCTGGTGGCGGGCGTGGATCCGGTATTGCTTGCCGGCCTGCTCTACCTCGGCAGCGGGCTGGGACTGACCCTGATCCGCGCCATCCGCGACCGCGGCTTGGGTCTGCCACGCCTGCCTGCGGGCGAATGGCGCTGGCTGGCCGGCGCGATTGCCTTCGGTGGCGTGCTCGCGCCGGTGCTGTTGCTGTTCGGCCTGGCGACCACCACGGCGTCTAGCGCCTCGCTGTTGCTGAACCTCGAAGCGGTGCTGACCGCCGTGCTGGCCTGGGTCTGGTTCAAGGAAAACGCAGATCGCCGGATCGTGCTCGGCATGGCGTTGATCGTCGCCGGCGGCGTGGTGCTCAGCCTGCCGGCGGGCCGCGCCGCAGGAGGCATCGGCAGCGGCGGGCACGGCCTGGGTGAGTTGATGGTGGCCGGCGCCTGCCTGTGCTGGGCGCTGGACAACAATCTCACCCGCAAGGTGTCGGCCAGCGATGCGTTGTTCATCGCCGGCACCAAGGGCCTGGTCGCCGGCACGGTGAACCTGACGATCGCGTTTGCGCTCGGCCGTCACCTGCCGGCGCCACTGTTGATCGGTAGCGCCATGGGGCTGGGTCTGGTGTCCTATGGCCTCAGCCTGGCCTTCTTCGTGCTGGCGCTGCGCGGGCTCGGCACCGCGCGCACCGGTGCGTATTTCTCGACCGCGCCCTTCGTTGGCGCGGCGATTGCCGTGCTCGGCTTCCACGAGCCGACCTCGCCCGCATTCTGGGCCGCAAGCGCATTGATGGCTGCCGGCGTCTGGCTGCACCTGACCGAGCACCATGCGCACGAGCACACCCACGAGCCGCTCACCCACGCGCATGCGCACACCCATGATGCGCACCACCAGCACGCGCACCCGGACGGCTGGGACGGCGTCGAGCCGCACGCGCACGAACACACCCACCAGCCCATGACGCACACGCATGAACACTATCCCGACATCCACCACCGGCACGGGCATTCCTGATCGCGAGCGTCGAACCGGTCAGATCTCGATCGGTGCGCCCAATTCCACCAGCCGCGTGCTCGGAATGCGGAAGAAATCCGTCGCCGGCGCGGCATTGCGGTGCATGAATCCAAACAGGTTGTCGCGCCAGACCGGCATGCCGCGGTGGGCAGCCGCGACGATGCTCTCCCGACTCGCGAAATAGGTTGTGTCCATGGGATCGAAACACAGCGCGCCATGGTCTGGTGCACGCATCAGCGCGAGTGGGATATCCGGGGATTCCATGAATCCGTAGCGCACGACCACACGGTAGAAATCATTGCCGATGGTGCTGATCTTCAAGCGCAATCCAGCCGACACGTATGGACTCGTGGTCGTTTCCACCGTCAACAGCACGTTGCGCGCATGCAGCACCTTGTTGTGCTTGAGATTGTGCAGCAGCGCCTTGGGCACGATGCCCTGCTGCGCAGTCAGGAACACTGCGGTCCCGGACACTCGCGTCGGTGGGACCAGCATCAGCCCGGGCAGGAATTTATCGAGCGGGATCCCGTCCTTGAGGATTTCGGTGCGCAGCAGCGTGCGCCCGTGGCCCCAGGTGCGCAACAGGGTGAACAGCACCAGGCCAAGCGCGATCGGGAACCAGGCACCGTCCTTGAACTTGACCAGGTTGGCGAACAGGAACGCCACGTCCACGGTCACGAACAAGACGGCCAACGGCCAGAATGCCCAGTCCGGTAGCAGCTTGCGTTTACGCACCGTCACGATCAGCAGGATGCTGGTGATCAGCATCGTTCCGGTCACCGAGACGCCATAGGCGGTCGCCAGCGCGGTGGAACTGCCGAAACCGATCACGGTGGCGATCACGGCCAGCATCAGGAGCCAGTTGATCGACGGAATGTAGATCTGGCCGATTGTGTTCTGCGAGGTATGGCGAATGTCCATCCGCGGGAGGTAACCGAGCTGGATCGCCTGCTGGGTGGCCGAATAGGCGCCACTGATCACCGCCTGCGAGGCGATTACGGTGGCCGCCGTCGCCAGCGCGACCATTGGATACAGCGCCCAGCCCGGCACGCCCAGGTAGAACGGATTGGAGACCGTCGCCGGGTCGGCCAGCAACAGCGAACCTTGGCCGAAGTAGTTGATCGTCAATGCCGGCAGGACCAGGAAGTTCCATGCGTATTGCACCGGACGGCGGCCAAAATGTCCCATGTCGGCGTACAGGGTTTCGCCGCCGGTCACCGCCAGCACCACGGCGCCGAGGATGAAGATGCCGTGCCAACCGTGGTCGATGAAGAAGCGCACTGCCCACCATGGATTCAATGCGTACAGCACGGATGCGTTGCGGGCAATGTTGTGGACTCCGATCAGCGCCAGCGCGATGAACCACAGCACCACGATTGGTCCGAACGCGCGGCCCACGGCGTGGGTGCCAAAGCGCTGGGCCGAGAACAACATGATCAGCACGACGATGGTCACCGGCAGCACCCAGGCCTGCAAGGCCGGCGTTGCGATCTCCAGGCCTTCGACCGCAGACAGCACCGAGATCGCCGGCGTGAGCGCACCGTCCCCGAAAAACAGCGCCGCACCGAACACGCCGAGCAGGCCGACAATGTAGAGCGGCCTGGAGCCGGTGGGTAGTGTGCGCTGGGCCAGCGCGGTCAGCGCCATGATCCCGCCTTCGCCGTCGTTGTCGGCACGCATGATCACGGTGACGTACTTGAGCGTGATCACCACCACCAGCGACCAGAACACCAGAGACAGGATGCCCAGCACGGTCGCGTGGTCTGGCCTGAGCCCATAGTGCGGCGAGAAGGCTTCCTTGATTGTGTACAGCGGACTGGTGCCGATGTCGCCGAAAACCACGCCGATCGCCCCGAGCATCATGCTGCCGAAGGTGGCCTGTGCGGTCGCCTGTGCGGTGACCTGTGCGGTCGCCTGCTGCGGCGCGGCCTGACTGTATTGCGCGTGCATTTCCATGTTTCCGTTGGAGTCCGCGCAGTGTCGGG
>JBKJMY010000343.1:0-6857 GCA_046596115.1 Arenimonas sp. | reverse complement strand
CACGACGTCGAAACCGCCGCCGCGCATCTTTTCCAGCGCGATCTCGCCGTTGTCGGCGGTTGTGCAATCCAGCCCGAGGATCTTGATCAGGCTCTGCGCGACCTTCTGGTTGATCGGGTTGTCTTCCACCAGCAACAGGCGACCCGCAAGCTTGGGTGTACCGCGGTCCATGGCACGCTTTTCCACCATGTATTCGTGCGGCAGCGCCTCGGGATCCACCGGCGTGGTCGGCGCGGGCGTTGCCTTGGATGCCGGCGGCGTGGCCAGGAAGGTGGTGATGGCGCCGCGCATCTCCGGCGAGCCCATCGTGCGCGACAGGATCAGCACATGGGAGCCCTCGCTGAGTTCGGCCGGTGGGACATCCTGGCCTTTCAGGTAAACCACGGGCAGCGTTTCGAACTCGGTGGCGCGTTGCAGGTTGCGATGCAGCGCGATCATCGTGCTGCGCACGCTCTGCAGGTCCACAAGCAACATGTCGAAGGCCCAGGTGCTGCCGCGTGCGTGGCTGGCACGCAGTTTCGTCAGCGCATCCTGGGTGGTGTCGCACCAGGTCAGCTGCGCGCCCCAGCTGGGCGCGGCCTGCTCCATGCGCTGGCGCAAGGTCGGGTCGGTGGACAACAGCAGCAAGCGCGCGCCATTGAGGTCGGCGCGATGGCCCTGGGTATCGCCCACGGCCTTGAGCAGCGGGATCTCAAACCAGAACGTGGTGCCGCGGCCGGGCTCGGACTCGACTCCGATCTTGCCGCCCATCAGGTCGACGATGCGCTTGCAGATCACCAGGCCCAGGCCGGTACCGCCGTACAGGCGTGTGGTTGAAGCATCGGCCTGCACAAAGGCGCGGAACAGGTTCTTGATATTGGCCTGGCTGATGCCGATGCCGGAGTCGCGAACTTCGAAGCGCAGATCGTGCTGGGTACGCGTTTCGCCCTTGCGCGTGACCAGCAACGCCACCGAGCCGCGTTCGGTGAACTTGAGTGCGTTGCTGATCAGGTTGCTGATGATCTGGCGCAGCCGCACCGGATCGCCACGCACGGCCAGGCGCACCCCGGGGTCCAGTTGCATATTGAGCTTCAGACCCTTGTTTTCGGCCGAGCGATCCATCAGGCGAACGATGGAGTCGAGCAGGTCGCGCAGGTTGAAACTGGTGGTCTCGAGCTGGAGCTTGTTGGCTTCGAGCTTGGAGTAGTCGAGGATGTCATCGACGATGCGCAACATCTGCCGCGACGAGGTATAGGCGGTGCGCAGGAAATCCTGCTGGTCCGGCGGCAGTTGGGAGTTCATCAGCAGGTCGAGCATCGGGATGATGCCGTTGAGCGGCGTGCGGATTTCATGGCTCATGGTGGCCAGGAACTCGCCCTTGGCCATCACCGCAGATTCCGCAGTCTGCTTGGCTTCGACCAATTCGCGCTCAAGGTTCTTGTGGATCTCCAGCTCCCGCTGCAGCGCGGACATCACCTGCTGCTGGTCAGTGGATTCCTGCACCACCTCGACCAGCGCTGCGTTGCGGCTGCGTAGCGCCCGCCACAACGCAGCTACCCCGGCCACGGCCAGAAGTGCCAGCACGAAGGCAGCGGTATTCCAGAATTTGTTTTCGGTGACGTAACCGATCGCCTGGGCGACGACGGCGCCTGCCGCGCCGGCAATCGCCAGCCAGCGGATGACAAGGAAATCCGACACTTTGACCTGGTCCATCGTTAACCCGCCCCCCGGGTTGCGGCGCCCGCAGGCGCCGTGTCACTGCGTGCATCACAGCACGGATTGGTTGAAATCGAAATTCATGTCCTGGTCCGCTTGCTGGACCAGGTTCCCCTGGATGAAATCAATGCCGCTCATCCACAGCGTTGCGGCGGCCTGTGCGTCCTCGACGCCATGGCCGATCACCTGCAGGTCGTGCCGGTGCGCGCGGTCGATCAGCCCCTTCAGCTCGTCGCGCATCTGCGAGCTCAGGCCACCACTCGTATAGCGGCGCGCCAGCTTGACGAATTGCAGCGGCAGCTGGTCGGCCAGCGACTCGGAGTCGCGCCCGGCGCCGAACTGGCTCAGGCAGAAACGGACATTCTCGCTGCCGATCTCATCGCAGAACTGCTTGACGATCTGCATGTGCACCGCCACGTCCTCGATGCGTAGTTCGATCACCACGCAGCTGCCGCTGATGCCGCTGTCGCGCAATTCCTTGCGCAGCCACTCGGCCTGGTCCGGCGCGGCCAGCGTGAGCGCGGACTGGGTGATGAACAGGCGCAGTTCCTCGCCTTCGCCGTTGCGCTCCTGGATCAGCGCCAATGCCTGGCTCATCACCCAGCGGTCGATTTCCACGATCAGGCTGCTGCGTTCGGCCATCGGGATGATTTCTGCGGCCGGATGCAGCTGGCCGCTGGAATCGCGCAGGCGCAGCAGGGTCTGGTATTGCGACAGGTCGTTGCCGGCCACGGCGACCACGGGCTGGTACAGCAGCACCAGCTTGTCCTGGTCGATCGCGTCGCGCACCATTTGTTGCAGGGCCGCTTCCTTGATTGCCTCGACTTCGCGCGGCGGCTCATGACGGCGCACGCCACGCTCCTCGCCGCGCGCCTCGCGCGCGGCCTTGGACACGGCGTTGATCATCGCGTCGGTCTGCGTGAAGCCGTGCTTGAACGCGGCCACGCCGGCCGATACGCGCAGGCGTAGCGGGTGGCCGAGTGCCTGGAAGGCGTTCTGCATCAGGATCTGCCGCACTTCAGTCGCGAGCGAATCCAGGCTCAGCTCCTCGCGCTGGCGGTCGTGTATCAGGAAAGCACCGTCACCGAACCGCGTCGCCGGCTGGTCGCCGAGCGTCTGCGTGAGCAGGCGGCTGACATCGCCGAGCAGGATTTCCAACGCGGTCAGGCCAATTCGCTCACGTAGCAGGCTCAGGTTCTCCACCTCGAAGAAGATCAACCCGCCGGCCTGGTGTCCGGCACCGATGTCGGCCTCGAGTTGCTCCAGCAAGGTCTTGCGATACACCAGGCCGGTCGCGGCATCCTTGTCCGGCCGCTTGCTGCGCCTGCTCTCCATCTGGCGGTGGCGGCGCACCCGCGTCTGCACGGCGGAGATCAGGTGACGCGGGCGGATCGGCTTGCTCAGGAAATCATCGCCGCCGGCATCAATGGCGTCGAACTGGAGGTCTTCGCTGCTCTCGCCGGACAGGAACACGATCGGCGTGTGCGCGTGCGCTTCCTGTTCGCGGATCAGCGCGGTCAGCTCGATGCCGTTTGCGCCGGGCATGTTGAGGTCCATCAGGATCAGATCGGGGCGGAATTGCGTGAGTGCAGGCATCACGTCGAGTGCGTCGATCACCACCAGCGAATCCATCCCGGCATTGCGCAGGATGCCTTCGGCGAACAGCGCCTGGCTGCGATCGTCCTCGACGATCAGGATGCGGAAGCTTTCCTCGCGTTGCGGATCCAGCAATGCCTGCAGGCGGCGGGTGATCTCAGCCACGTCGGCAGGCGCGACGATCAGTGCGTCCACGCCGGCGCGGCGCGCGGTCAGGCGCAACGTGATCTCGTCGGCATCCACGATCGCGACCAGCTGGGTGCGCTGTTTGCTGCCTCGGGTGCGTGCCACGCGCACTACCGCGCCAATGGTTTCCAGATGCTCACTGAACTCGGGATCGATCAGCACCAGGTCGGCGGGCAATGCGCTCAGCAGTTCGTTGAGCTCGTTGACATCATCCAGCAGCTCGATTTCCAGGCCCTGCGATTCGAACTGCTGCACCAGCTCAAGCGACAACGGACCGCAGCCGCTGAGGTGGTAAATGCGGAAATCCTTCGGCACCAGCAATGCCGCCGGATTCACAGGGCCGGCCGGCGCAGGCGTGGCCGGCATGGGCGTAGCCGCCTTGGCCGCGGCCGCTGTGGCTGTCGTGGCCGCCTTGGCCGCCGCCGCGGTGGCGGCGAGCGGTTTGACCGCCGCTGTGGCACTGGCGGTCATGGTTACCGGCGCCGAGCGCGGGCCTGCCGGCATCGGTGCCTTGGCGTCAGGCGAATCGGTCGGACGGCCGAACAGTTGCGCGCCATCGCCCCAGGCATCGGATTGCTCAGCAACAGGGGCTGCAACGATGCGCGCAACCGGCAAATCCCCGGCCCCGGCTGGCGAGGCGAGCGTGATCTGTTCTGGCTCCAGCGCACTGGGTTCGAACTCGGCTTGCGCTTCCATTGGCGGCGGTGCCGGCACCACGGCCAGCAGGTCGCGGCCCAGTTGTACCAACGTCGAGCCGAGGTCGGTGCTGGGCAATTGCTCGTCCACCAGCAGGCGATCGATCAGGGCTGCGAGTTGCTCGAGCGGCACGATTGGTGCGTCCAGGCCGAATTTTGCGCTGGCCGTGCGCAGGCGCGCGGCATCGCCATGGATCAGCGCCAGGCCATTGATATCCCAGCCCGACTCGGCAAAGCGCTCGAGTCGGCGACCGATTACGTCCGCGCGCGCAGGCAGCAAGCGCAGGAAGGCGATGCGCTGTTCGGAGTCGTCAAAGTTGTTCATTGAATGCGTGGAGTTCCTTGACCCCGGATTATGCCCTTGAACAGGCGCTTGGCCAGCCAGGCGACGCCGAGGAACACGGCAAGGCCCGATCCAAGCACCAGACCGAGCGCGAGCCAGGGGTAACTGAACACCACCGCGAGAGCACCGACGGTGACCGTGTCCTCGCCCAGCGATGCAGTCCAGTTGGACACCGGCTCCGGAGATGCGTTGACCATGGCCCGGCTGCCGCTCTTGAGCAGGTGGGTCAGCAGGGCGGCGCCGGCACCGGTGGCCATCGCGCCGGCGCCGAGGTGTCCATCGGGCGACAGCGCCGCCGCGGCCAGGAAGGCACCGACCGGCACCCGGAGCAGGGTGTGCAACAGATCCCAGCCCGAATCCACGCCGGGGATCTTGTCGGCGAAGAACTCGACCAGGGCCAGCACACCGGCGGTGCCCAGCACCCACGGTGACTGGGTGACCTCGAGCGCCGGCGGCAGGTCCACCCAGCCCATCAGGCCGGCCAGGCCGACGCCGAACACCGTCAGGTAGACGCGCACGCCCGCCAGCGCGGCAAGCGCCAAGCCGATCGCGAACACGTGTGCTTCGCCCATTGCTGACCCCTGGTGGCTTACGGAGAGTTTACAGGCGGGTTGCTATGCTCCGCGCATGAACGAGCACGAGCTGATTTCCGCCGATCCGGCCCATCATCCGAGCCACCTGCGCGGCTGGATCCTGCTGATCGGGGGCGTCTGGCTGGCGACGCTGGTGATGGCGTGGTTGCTCGCCGCCCGGCATGCCGCGCCGACCCTGCATGTGGTCTCCAGCGAGCTGGATAATCGCTCCGCAGAATTGCTCAGGCAGCGCGCCGACATGAAGGACCTGCGCCAGCAGGTATCGACCCTGAAGCGCTCGGACCAGATCAGTCGCAATGCCAACCTGGACCTGCAATCCACGCTCGCTGACCGCGAGGAAGAAATCTCCGGTTTGCGCGCGGACGTGGACTTCTATGAGCGCCTGGTCGGGTCCACTGGCCAGCGCCAGGGACTGCGCGTACACGAGGCGCGCTTCGTGCCCGAGGCCGGGGGCACCTGGCATTACACCGTGACGCTCACCCAGAACCTGAATCGCGGCGCCATCAGCAAGGGCCAGATGCGCTTCGTCGTCGATGGCGTACGCACTGGAAAGCTGGTGACGATTCCCTGGAACGACCTGCTGCAGAAGCCGGCGGCGCCCGGCAAGCCATTCTCGTTCCGGTACTTCCAGCAGCTGGAAGACAGCGTGATGCTGCCGCCTGGCTTCACGCCGCAACGGGTGCGGGTGTCGCTGTCGGGCTCCGGTCCGGCCGTGGACCAGAGCTTCCCGTGGAATGCCGGCAAGCCGCCGGGCGCCTGAAACCCCGGGCTGGCGGCCATCGCAGGTGTTCGCAGCAGCCATCGCGCGCCGCGCATCGCGCCGCGGCGTGGGCCGGCGGCCTTGAATCGGGGCCGATGCGCGCATAATTAAAGGATATGGACGCATCTCCCAGCTACCAGGACCTCGACCGTCCGCTCGATTTCACCGCCGCCGCCGCCACCAAGGTGGCTTCGCTGATTGCCGAAGAAGGCAATCCGGCGCTGATGTTGCGCGTGTACATCAGTGGCGGTGGCTGCTCCGGATTCCAGTACGGATTCAGCTTCGATGAAGAACGCGCCGAGGATGACCTCGCGCTGCAGCGCGATGGCGTCACCTTGCTGGTCGATCCACTCAGCCTGCAGTACCTGATGGGCGCGGAAGTGGATTACCGCGAAAGCCTGCAGGGTGCGCAGTTCGTGATCCGCAATCCGAACGCGAAGTCCACCTGCGGCTGCGGAAGCAGCTTCTCGGTCTGACGGCGGCACCCACGTGGATGCGCCGCCCCGGCAATACGCCTTCCAGCACGCCGGCCTGGACCGGGCCGAACATCTGCGCGAAGACCGCGATGCGCTGCGCGCGCACTGGCTGCGCGCGCGCCTGATCGTGGTCGACGACGAGGGCAATGCGCATTTCCACGGGCACGAAGACCTGCCCGAATTCCTGCTCGGCGAGGCGCTGGCCGAGTTGCCGGACGCCGCCAGCTTCCTGGGCCTGGACGATGCGGCGGGCGCGTGGTTTGCTTTGCCTGCGACACATCTGCAGGCGATTGCCCTGCCATCGCCACCCGCCTTGCGGCTGGACTTGCGCAGCGCCGCGGTGCGTTGGCCGGCACTGCCGGCATCGGTATTTGCCCAGGCGCGCGCGCTGTTGCATTGGCAGCAGCGAAACCGGTTTTGCGGCGTCTGCGGCGAGCCATTGCAGTTGGTGCGCGGGGGCTTCGCCGCGCGTTGTCCAAGTTGCGCGACCGAACACTATCCGCGAACCGATCC
>JBKJMY010000129.1:0-5936 GCA_046596115.1 Arenimonas sp. | reverse complement strand
CCCTCGCCATAGCGGGCGAGCAGGTATTCGCTGGCGGTGGCCGAATCGGGCGCCATCATCGAATACCTGGTCGACCGCTATGGCGAGGGCCGTCTGAAGCCCACGGCCGACAGCGCCGAGGCGCTGAAATACCGTTATTTCATGCACTACGCCGAAGGTTCGGCGATGCCACCGCTGCTGATGAAGCTGATCTTCGACCGCATCGAAATTGCGCCGATGCCTTTCTTCATCAAGCCGATCGCAAAGGGCATCGCCGGCAAGGTGAAGGCGGGCTACATCATGCCGCAGTTGAAGAATCACCTGGACTTCCTCGAAGCCGAGCTGGCCAAGCGGCCCTGGTTCGCCGGTGCCGAGTTCACGGCCGCCGACATCCAGATGAGTTTCCCGCTGGAAGGCGCCGCCGCGCGCGGTGGGCTGGCCGCGGACCGGCCCCGACTGATGGACTTCCTGCAGCGCATCCATGCGCGCGAGGCCTACCAGCGCGCCCTGCAGCGCGGCGGCCCGTATGCGCTGATGGGCTGAAACCGGGGTCAGAGTCGACTTTTTCTGGTTGCGGGCGGGACTGAGGTTGCCCATCGGTAAAAGTCGACTCTGACCCCGGTTTTAGCGGCGTAAGCTGTAGATTGCGTCCTGTGGGCGCCCTTTGCCCCGTTCTACGACTTGAAGTGCCCCCCACACCACACGGAAGCAACGTGCCCCAGACCCGGCAGTACAAGGCCTTCATCAGCTACAGCCACGGCGACGAGAGCTGGGCAAAGTGGCTGCAGCGCGCGCTGGAGCGCTACAAGCTGCCGAAGTCGCTGCGCGCTGAACATCCGGAATTGCCGCCGCGCCTGTATCCGATTTTCCGGGACCGCGACGAACTGGCATCGGGAGCGGACCTGTCCGAATCCATCCAGGCGGCGATGTCCGATTCCGAAGCACTGATCGTGATCTGCTCGCCGGCCGCGGCCAAGTCGCGATGGGTCAACGAGGAAGTCCGCCGGTTCCGCGACGCGGGCGGTGGCCACCGTATCTTCTGCCTGCTGGTGGCGGGGAGCCCCAACGCCCAGGCCGCCGATTGTGCGTTCCCGCCGGTGCTGCTGCTGGACAGCGATGGCCAAGCGGTGAATGAACCCTTGGCCGCCGACGTCACGCCGGGTGGTGACGGCAAGCGCAACGCCATGCTCAAGATCGCCGCCGGGCTGCTGGGTGTCGGCGTGGACGAGTTGAAGCGACGCGACGCCCAGCGCCAGGTCCGCCTGTTGTCGGCGATTGCCGCAGGCTCGCTGGCGATCGCCGCGCTCACCATTGGACTTGCCATTTTCGCGATGATCGCCCGACAGGAATCGGAAATCCGTCGCCACCAGGGCGAGAAGCTGATCGGATTCATGCTCGGCGACCTGCGCACCAAGCTCGAGCCGATTGGCAAGCTCGACGTGCTCGACGCGGTCGGCGACCAGGCCATGGACTACTTCAAGGTGCTCGGCCGGCACGGCACGCCGCAGGAAATGCTCGATCGCGCCAAGGCGCTCAGGCAGATCGGCGACGTGCGTTTCAACCAGGGCCACCTGGCACCGGCGCTCACGGCCTTCGAACAATCCCTGGCACAGGCCCGGGTGTTGCACGACGCCCAGCCCGACAACAACGACTACTTGTTCGAACTTGGCCAGGCCGAGTTCTGGGTCGGCTACGTCGCCTGGCAACGCAACGAGCTGGGCCAGGCGCAGGCGTCGATGGAAAAGTACATGCGTTACAGCCAGGAACTGCGCGATCGGGCACCGGACAACGCGGATTACCGCATGGAACTGGCCTATGCGCACACCAACCTGGGCAGCGTCGCCCGAGCCCGTGGCAATGCCGAACTGGCGCTGCGGGAGTTCCGCATCGCGGCGCAGATCAGCGAATCGGAGCTGAAGAGCCATCCCGGCGACGCCGGCCGGATTTCCGACCTTGCCGACATCTGGTCATGGATCAACTCGACCTTGCTTGACCTTGGCCACCTGCAGGAAAGCGAACAGGCGGCGGTGAAGGCAGCCGATCTCATGCGCATTCTTCACGATCAGGGTAAGGATGCGCGCGCTTCGGCGAAGTATGCCGACTACCTGGTCTTGCTTGCCGACATCCAGCTCCAGCGGGGCCAGGTTGCTGCGGCTATTGGCCAGTGCGAATTGGCCCGTGACATTCTGAAGTCCCTGCTGTTGCGCGACCCCAGCAATGCCGTCTGGCGCAGGGCCGCGTTGACCGGCGACTATTACCGGGTGAGTCTGGTCGACCCCAGTGCATGGACCCCCGAGATGCGCGAGGCGCTCGACTCGACAGCGACCAGCCTGCAGGTCCTCGCGCAGAAGGACCCGAGCAATACGACGCCGCAAAAATCCATCGCCAAGGTCGAGCGCCTGCGGGCACTCGGCGAGCTGGCCCAGGGAGACACGGCTGGCGCCCTGCGTTCGGCAAAGAACGCCTACGACAAGATCAGGACACTGACCACCGGAAGCGAGGTCACGACAGAATTGCGGCTGAGCATGGCCGAAATCGACGAATCACTGGGCGTAATCACCCGGGCCGGCGGCGACGAAGCCGGGGCACGGCGAATCTGGGTCGGCGCAGTCGCCCAACTTTCCCATGTGCCCGATTCCAATCTGACCGCCAAGGCGGTGCGCCGCATGCTGGCTACCGACCTGGGTGACCAGGTATTGGCGGACCGGTTGTCCAAGGAATTGGACCAGGCGGGATTCAAGGATCCCCGCTTCCAACCTTTTTCCGCATCCGCTCGTATTAACAAGCAGCAGTAGCGACCGCGAGTCGCCGACCCGCTTCCACCGGCGCAATCGCGCCGTCCCAGACCACCCAAGAAGGAGAGCACGATGCCAGGCCCCACCAACGTCAGTCTTGATGTCAGGAATTTTTCGTCCGGCGGAGCGGACGGTTACACCGACGTCGCCGCATCCAACGGCGCGACCTACAGCTACAAATACACTGGCGGATCCGATAGCCATGGCAATATCCGGGTCACCATGGGCAGCGGCCAGGCCGCGATCACTGTGACGGTCGGCGGCGACTCGCGTTACAGCATCACCAATATCACCTTCAACCCGACCGACTCCCAGTTCACCTGGCATGCCGGTGGCAATGCCAGGGTTGCCGTTATCGTCGATACCGCTACGGCCGTGGCGACGGTCAAGTACACCGTTATCGTCACCGACTCCATCGGCTTCTGCACGGTCCCCTGCGATCCAATGATTCAGAACATTCCACCTGCGAAGTAATCATGCAATGCGGAGAAGACGCGGCCCCACGGCCGCGTCCGTTCTCCGGTTGCCACACGGTGGACAGTGCGGAAAAACGTCAATGTTGTGAGTCGCCGGGCAAGCTCATTCCATCATCGGAGTCCAGCCATGAGCAGATTCAAGGTTTCGCTTTTCATCTATCAACCCGAACAGCCGGGTGGCGCGTATACCTACGTCTATACCGGCGGGGGCCAGGGGCACGGCAACGTGAAGTCCGTCTTTGGCCAGGGGGCGCACGACGTCGTCGTCTCCATTGCAAAGAAGTCGCAGGGCAAGGACGACCGCTATCGCATCGTGAAGATTGCGTTTGCCGGTCCGGGCAAGAGCCAGTTTTCCTGGCACCAGGGTAATGACAGCCACGTTGCGATCATCGACAACGATGCAACGGGACCAGCCGAAGTCGAGTACAGCGTCTACGTGGAAGACACGCGCAACCGCGAAGTCTTCATTTGCGATCCGATGATCAAGAACGTTCCTCCCGCCTGATCATCGGCCTCGCCGGAACGGCGCTCAGCCGGCGTGCGCTGGTGGCGCCTCCGTAGTCGGCGCAGCCGTCGGCGCCCCGTCGGCGGACATGCCGGTCACCGGCCAGTTGCGCACACGCGTCCAGGCCGGTTGCACCGACGACGGAAGTTTGTCCATGTGCTTGAGGAACGTGGCCAGCGTCCAGATCTGCCGTTCGGTCAGGGTGTTGCGGAACGAAGGCATGCCGGTCAGCCGGATGCCGTGCTGGATCTTCCAGAACGAGTTGCCCTCGGGGTCGTCCTCGACGCCCTCGCTCGCGAACTGCGGCGGCTTCTGGTAAAGCCCGCGGGCGATCGGCGATGCAGCCAGATCGCCCTTGGCCGAGCCATGGCAGACGGCGCAATTGGTGGCAAACAAGGCCACGCCTTCGCGAAGGTTGGCATCGGTCGGGGGCACGGGATCGGGGATGGTGGGCGCCTCGCGGGCGAGGGTGGCGTCCAGTGAGGTCGAGGCCGCCCAAGTCTCCAGCTTGCCGGGGGCTGCGTCGGCGTTGGCGGGAATGCGACCCGAACGTACCAACAGAAATGCCGCGAGCGCGCCAACCACCAGGGTGAACAGGATGCCGGACAGGAAGGGCTTCATCGATCGTCCTCGGACGTGGCAGGGCTGACGACGGATGTCTCCGGTCGCCCGCAACCATGCGCCAGATTGCCTTAACCGAACATGGCGGAAAACCCGGGTCAGAGTCGACTTTTTCAACTGAGCAACCCAAGTCCCGCCGAAACCAGAAAAAGTCGACTCTGACCCGGGTTTTCGGAAACCAGAAAAAGTCGACTCTGACCCGGGTTTTTGACCCGGGTTTTTCGCCGTGCATGCCCTAGGATCCGGGCACCCGCACCTTGTCGGCGACGCGGATCGGCAAGATCGTGGCAACGCATCGCGGTAGGATTGCGACCTGGATCGTGGCGCTCAGTTGGGCCTCACGACGTTTAACCTCGTCGCCGGAGTCCGCCATGTCCCGCTTTGAATCCGCACCTGCTTCCGGCTTGAATCGCCCGGCCACCCGGCTCGCCATGGCTGTAACGCTGGCACTTTCGAGCCTGGCTGCTTCAGTGCAAGCCGACGCGAGTACCCGGCCAGCGGCCCAGGACACGCCGTATCCGGGCACGATTTCGCTGCATGTCGATGCCAGCGACACGGTGCAAGGTATTTTCCGGGTCCACGAGACGATTCCAGTAACGCAGGGCTCGCTGACCCTGCTGTATCCGCAATGGATCCCGGGCGACCACAGTCCGACCGGCCCGATCGCCATGCTGGCCGGACTGCGCTTGAGCGGCAACGGCCAGGCCCTGGCCTGGAAGCGCGACCAGTTCGATGTCTACGCCTTCCAGGTGGATATTCCCGCCGGCGTCTCCAGCCTCGAGGTCGAGTTCCAGTATCTGTCCAGCCGTAGCGACGACGCCAGCTTTGAAATCACCGACCGCATGATGGACATGATGTGGAATGCGATGTCGCTGTATCCAGCCGGACACTACACCCGTGGCATCAGCATCGCGCCGAGTGTCACGCTGCCGCATGGCTGGCAATTTGGCAGCGCCTTGGAGACTGCGTCGCAGTCGGGCGACACCGTGCAATTCAAGCCGGTCAGCTACGAAAATCTTGTGGATTCCCCGATTTATGCCGGCCGCTATTTCAAGCGCGTGGACCTCAACCCCGGTGGCGATGCCCCCGTGCACCTGGACATCGTTGCTGATGCGCCCAAGTACCTGGAGATCACGCCAGGGCAATTGCAGGCACACCGTTCCCTGGTCACCCAGGCGACCAAGCTCTTCGGCTCGCACCACTACGACCACTACGATTTCCTGTTCTCGCTGTCGGAGCAATTGAGCGGCAACGGCACCGAACACCATCAGTCCAGCGAGAACGGCCTGGATGTGGACTACTTCACCGGCTGGTCGGAGAACGCGACCGAGCGGGATTTGCTTGCGCACGAATACACCCACTCCTGGAATGGCAAGTTTCGTCGCCCGGCCGACCTGTGGACGGCAGATTTTAACGTGCCCATGGGCGACTCCCTGCTCTGGCTGTATGAAGGCCAGACCCAGTTCTGGGGCTATGTGCTAACTGCTCGCGCCGGCATGTGGTCGCAGCAGCAGTTCCTGGATGTGCTGGCCATCGATGCTGCCAAGTACGATCGCGACC
>JBKJMY010000101.1:0-3672 GCA_046596115.1 Arenimonas sp. | reverse complement strand
GCTCTGGGGTTTCTCGATGCCCGAGTGGACCTTGCTGTGCTTCGTGCTGCTGGCAGTTGGCGCCTTGGTCGCTGGTTTCCGCCGCCGCTGATGCTATTCGGCCGGCTAGCGCGACGGTGGACTTCATCGCGCTGACGGCGCCCGCTCCGAGCCGCCACTGCCGCTCCCGTCGCGCTATGCGATGATTGTTTTCCCCAAGTTCCGAAGCTGTCTCGCCATGAATGCCTCTGATCGCACAATCCAACCTGTCAGCCTGTCCGAGGGTTGGGCGCCGGCGACCTGGCGTACCAAGGCGGCTGCGCAGCAGCCCCAATATCCCGACGCGGCGGCACTCGAGGCTGTACTCGGCGAACTCCGCCACCTTCCACCGTTGGTGACGTCGTGGGAAATCCTGGCGCTCAAGCGGCAGATCGCCGAGGCCCAGGAGGGAAAGCGCTTCGTCCTGCAGGGCGGCGATTGCGCCGAAAGCTTCAGCGACTGCGAGACGGGACTGATTTCCAACCGCCTGAAGGTGCTGCTGCAGATGAGCCTGGTGCTCCTGCATGGCCTGCGCCTGCCGGTGGTGCGCGTGGGGCGCTTCGCCGGCCAATACGCCAAGCCGCGCTCCACCGATGACGAGACGCGCGGTGGGATCACGCTGCCAAGCTATCGCGGCGACTTCGTCAACCAGCCCGAATTCAGCGCGGCAGCGCGCACGCCGGATCCGCGCCGGATGGTGAAGGGTCACGCGCGCTCGGCGATGACGATGAACTTCGTCCGTGCGCTGATCGATGGCGGCTTCGCCGACCTGCACCATCCCGAGTACTGGGACCTGGCCTGGGTCAGCCATTCGCCGCTTTCCGAGGAATACCACCGCATGGTCGGCGCCGTGGGCGATGCGGTGCGCTTCATGGAAACCATCAGTGGCGCATCGCTGCACAATCTCAACCGGACCGAGTTCTACACCTCGCATGAGGCGCTGCTGCTTCCGTATGAAGAGGCGCTGTCGCGGCAAGTTCCGCGGCAGTGGGGCTGGTTCAACCTGAGTACGCACTTCCCGTGGATCGGCATGCGCACGGCGGATCTCGATGGCGCGCACGTGGAATATTTCCGCGGTATCCGCAATCCGATCGCGGTGAAGATTGGTCCGTCGGTGACGCCCGAGCAATTGCTGCGTCTGGCCGACGTCCTGAATCCGGACAACGAACCCGGGCGTCTGAGTTTTATCCAGCGCATGGGTGCGGGCAAGGTGGAAGAGCGTCTTCCGCCACTGGTGCAGGCAATGCAGCGCGAGGGCCAGCGCGTGCTGTGGATTTGCGATCCGATGCATGGCAATACCGAAAGCACCAGCAACGGGTTCAAGACGCGCCGATTCGACAATATCCGCGGCGAGCTCGAGCGCAGCTTCGACATCCATGCCGCGCTCGGCTCGCGCCTGGGTGGCGTGCACCTGGAATTGACTGGCGAAGACGTGACCGAATGCCTGGGCGGTGCGCGCGAGTTGACCGAGCTGGACCTCGAGCGCGCCTACCGTTCGACAGTGGACCCGCGGCTTAACTACGAGCAGTCGATGGAAATCGCGATGCTCATCGTGCGCAAGCAGTCTGCGCTGGCGCGGCCGGCGCAGGCCTGAGCTGCCGCAGCTGGCTTGAGATGGCCCGGTTGCACGGCCGGGCTTATCGACTGCCCACAATGCTGCCGCCGATCGCGATTCCCGACAGGGCACACATGGCCACTCCGGACCCGGGCGTGTCGCGCGAGATGCCCTAGGGCTTGCGCGCGGCGTGACCGTCGGCCGCGCCCAGTGGCGCGAGCGTGGGCAGGTACGTCGGCGCTTTGCGCGCGTGCGTGGCCTGCTCGTACGCGTAAGCGAAGCCAAGCAGTTCCGGCTCGGAATACGAACGGCCAAGGAAAGCCAGGCCAATCGGCAGGCCGCGCACGTCGCCCATCGGCACCGTGATGCTGGGCGTGCCCGCAACGGCGGCAATGCCGTAGCCGGCGCCGAGGAAGTGATCACCCAGCACCGGATCGGTCGGCCAGGCCGGCGCCATGCTGGGCGCGATCAGCGCATCGAGATTGTCCTTGTCGAGCGTGGCGATGAGTCCCTGCGCCCCGGCAAGGCGTCGCGCGTCATCGCGTGCCTTGCGGTAGGCGGCCTCGGTAAGCGGGCCTTTTTTCTGCGCCTGTTCGAACAGTTCCTGCCCGAACAGGGGCATGGCATCGGCGGCATGGGCGGTATCCCAGGCAATCAGCGCTTCAAGCGATTTCTGCGCCGAAGGACTCTTTGCAAGATAGCTGTTGAGGCCATCCTTGAACTCGTAAAGCAGCACTTCCAGTTCCGGCTTGTCCCACTGGCCGAAGGTCGGGACTTTGACTTCGACAACCTCGCCGCCAGCGGCCTTGATCGCGGCGACAGCCTTGTCCATCGCTGTATCCACGTCCGGCAGGTAACCCATCGCCTGGCGCAGCAAGCCGAAGCGCTTGCCCTTCAGTGCATCGGTCTTGAGGAAGCTGGTGTAGTCCGGCGGGATGTTTCCGGCGGCGGCATGCGCTGCGGGGTCGGCTTCATCCACTGCGGCCATGGCGCCGAGCAGCAGCGCAACATCGGCCACGCTGCGACCCATCGGGCCGGCGGTGTCCTGGCTGATCGAGATCGGGATGATGCCGTTGCGGCTGACCAATCCCACGGTCGGCTTCAGGCCAACCAGGCCGTTCACCGAGGCCGGGCAGATGATGCTGCCGTCGGTTTCCGTGCCCACGCCCACGGCCGCGAAACTGGCAGCGATCGCGGTGCCGGTGCCGGCGCTGGAGCCGCAGGGGTTGCGGTCGAGCACATAGGCATTCCTGGTCTGGCCACCGCGCGAGCTCCAGCCGGAGATCGAGCGCGTCGAGCGGAAGTTCGCCCATTCGCTGAGGTTGGTCTTGCCGATGATGACTGCACCCGCAGCGCGCAGCCGCGCGGCGACGAACGCGTCTGCGGCCGGCCGGTTGTCGGCGAGCGCGAGGGAGCCGGCCGAATTCGCCATGCCGACCACGTCGATGTTGTCCTTCAGCAGCACCGGCACGCCGTGCAATGGGCCGCGCACCTTGCCCGCCTTGCGCTCGGCATCGAGCGCGTCGGCTTCCTTGAGCGCATCGGGATTGAGTTCGATGACCGCATTGAGCGCCGGACCTTGCTTGTCCATCGCCGCGATCCGATCAAGGTAGGCCTGGGTGAGATCGTGCGAGCTGACCGCGCCCGAGGCGAGCTTGGCCGACGCGTCGGTGGCCGACAGTTCGGCGACATCCAGGCCAGTCTTGGCGGCCGGCGGCGGCGGATTGGCGGTCGAGCCGGAGGGCGTGGGCGGCGGCGTTGGCTTGCAGGCGGCAAGGGCGGCGGCGATCGCGATCAGCAGGACAAGACGGCGCATAGTATTCCCCCCAAAATGAAAAGGCCCGGAACGCTGCCGCCCCGGGCCTTCGAGTATAGCGAGGCGATGATTCAGCCGCGTGAGGCCTTCTTGCGATCCTGCTCGGTACGATCCTTCTTGCGCAGGCGGATCGCCACCGGGGTCACTTCCACCAGTTCGTCGTCGGCGATGAACTCCAGCGCCTGCTCCAGCGACAGCTTCAAGGGTGGGATCAGTGCTTCGGTATCGTCCTTGCCCGAGGCACGGAAGTTGGTCAGCTGCTTGGCGCGCAGGGCGTTGACGG
>JBKJMY010000048.1:0-3313 GCA_046596115.1 Arenimonas sp. | reverse complement strand
CATTGGCTGATCCGGTTGGGGTAAAACTCAGGGATGGAGAACAGCTTGAGTGGGTTCAACGAGACGGCCAAGTTGGCGCTGTATGCCATTGCCCGACGGCTGCCCCAAGACTGGCTGCCTCTAGGGCTCAAGCTCCGTCTTTTAATCCGGTCGGGAGTTCTGGATGAAAGGTGGTACCGGCACACCACCGGCCGGGTTCCGGACAATGACCTTGAACTTGCCCGGGAATTCTTCTTCGACGACCGAGAGCGCGTCGGCAACCCGCTGTTCAGCGCCGACTTCTACCGTGATGCATACAAGTTCCAAGGCAGTCCCGGCGAGGCCTTGCTCCACTATGTTCTGGTCGGCGAACGCCGTGGCTACAAGCCTTCGCTGTGGTTCGAGCCGGCGTTTTTCCGCACACACAACCCCGATGCGCCGAAAGGCGGCACCGCCCTGGCGCTTTATCTGCGCAGTTGGCAGCGCTATCCGAGCGCGCATCCGTATTTCGACTCCGCCTGGTACGAAACCCGCTACCCGGATGTCGTCGCGGCCGGGGTGAATCCGCTGGCGCACTTCGCCAACTTCGGGTCGCAGGAAGGGCGTGAACCGAACGCCCTGTTCAACTCCGCGTGGTACCTGAAACAGAACACGGACATCGCCACGTCGGGCATGTCGGCCACATTCCATTTCTGGCGGTATGGGGCCACGGAACTGCGCAATCCCGGTCCGAATTTCGACATGCGTCGCTACGCGTCGCGCTTCGGCCACTACGCAAAGACCGGCCTCGACCCCCTGGCTCACTACCTGGTTTACGGACGCAGGGAAGGCCTGGACATCGGCCGCCTGTGCCTGTCGGTGGAAGATTTCGCCCCGCCGCCGCCTGCTGCGCCGGCGCCGGCGCGGCAGGCGGCAGATTGGGCCATCGACGTGGTGGTACCGGTGTATCGCAATCTCGATGAAACCCGGCGCTGCCTGGAGTCACTGCTCGCCTCGCAGCTGCCGGCCGACGCGCGCTTGCTGGTCTACAACGACCAGTCGCCCGAGCCGGCCGTCACCGAATACCTGCGCACGCTGGGCAGCGAGGGCCGCATCCTGTTGCGCGAGAACGAGCGCAACCTCGGTTTCGTCGGCACCGTCAACCGCGCGATGCGCGAAAGCCTGGCAGCGGACGGCCGCAACGGCGTGCTTTTGCTCAACAGCGATACCGAGGTCGCCAACGACTGGCTGCAGCGGATGTGCGCGCATGCGGCCGCCGATCCAACCGTAGGCAGCGTCACGGCCATGTCCAACAACGCCACCATCTGCAGCTATCCGCGCATCGGGGCCAACGAGTTCCCGGCCAACAGCACGCTTGCAAAACTCGACGCGCTCACTGCGCGAATCAATCGCGGCGTGGCGGTCGACATCCCGACCGCCGTCGGGTTCTGCATGCTCATTCCCCTGCGCTGCCTGCGCGAAGTTGGCCTGTTCGACGAGGAAGCGTTCGGCAAGGGTTACGGCGAGGAAAACGATTTTTGCCTGCGGGCAGCCGCCCAGGGCTACCATCACCTGTTCGCCACTGATGTATTCGTGCGCCACGTGGGTGAGGTCAGCTTCGGCAGCACCAGTAGCCCAGGCAAGGAAAATGCCGGCCGTGTGATCCTGGCCCGTTATCCTGACTACAACAACATGGTCGCCCGCCATGTCAGTGACGATCCCGCATTCGTGGCGCGGACCCGACTCACGTTTGCGCGGTGGAACGAGGATCGCAAGCCCGTTGTCGCGCTGATCACCCACGATGTCGGCGGCGGCACCGAGCGGCAGGTCGGCGTGGTGTGCGAGGCTCTGGCGGACGACCACCATGTGCTGTTGATCAAGCCGGTGGCCGGGCACGCCGAACGGATCTTCGTCGAGTGCCGCGACGGATTCGATGGCTTCCAGATGTTCCTCGACGTCGTCGACGGCGCGGGATTCTGCAGCTTCCTGAAACTGGCCGGCGTGCAGCAGGTCCAGGTGCACCACCTCCTGGGTTACGGACCGATGATCCGCCGGGGGCTGGCCCAGGCCGGGCTCCAGCACGAGTTCCATGTCCACGATTATTACACCCTGTGCCCGCAGGTAACCCTGACCACCGAGGAGTACGAGTATTGCGGCGAGCCCGAGCCGCGCGGCTGCAATGCCTGTATCGCCAGGCGTCCCTCCAATGGCTCGAGCGACATCGTCAACTGGCGTCTGAACCACGAATGGGTGGTGCGCGGCGCCTCGCGAGTGGTTGCACCCAGCCGCGATGCCGCGGCGCGCATGCGCCGGTTCCACGCAGTCGACGTCGACGTCGTGCACCACGAGAGGGGGATTTTGCCCGGCACATCGAGGCAGGTTCGCCCGGCGACAGCAACCGATCCGTGGCGCGTGGTCATCCTTGGCGTGCTCGCCCCGCACAAGGGCAAGTTTAAGGTCCTGCAGGCGCTGCGGGCAATCGCCCAAAGCCAGCTTCCGCTACATGTGCACCTCATCGGCTATCTGGGCCTGACCGACGGCGAGATGAGCGACGCCATGGCCGCGCATTTCTCGTCGACGGGCTGGTACGAAGAGGGGGAGCTCGACGGGCTGATCCGTTCGGCGCGCCCCGACCTGTTCTTGTTCGCATCCACGGCCCCGGAAACCTACTCCTTCACCTTGACCAAGGCGATCCAGACCGGGCTTCCGATCGTGGCGCCGGGCCATGGTGCCTACCCCGAGCGGCTTATCGATTATCCCCAGCACTGGTTGTTCGACCCGGCTATCGGCGGCACCGCGCTGGCCGACGAAATCTGCAGCTTCGCTACCCGGCTGAGTACGGCAGCAGGCGGACGCCATGTCGGTACGTGACGTGTCCAGCATGACGCGGCCGATCGGCAGTGCGCACGCGCGCCTGCGCGTGGCTCTCCTGCCCGAGCGCATCGGCACCAACCTGTCGCCCTGCGCCTCGATTCGCATGCATCCGTACTTCGAAGCGCTGCGCCAGCGCGGCGAGATCGAGTACCGCGTGCTGTTTCCCGAGGAGCTTGAGCGCTATCGCCCTGATGTCATCGCTTGGCACCGTATTTCGGTTGCCAGCCTGAAGGAGCTGCAGGAACTCGAGGCGATCGCCGGCCGCCTGGGTGCGAAGCTGCTCTATGACCTCGACGACAACCTGCTCGACATGGAAAGCCACGGCGAAGGCCAGGCATACCGGCACATGACCGAGGCCGTGTCCCGCTCGCTCAAGCTGGCACACGAAGTCTGGTGCAGTACGCCGGCTCTGGGCCAGACTTCGTGTGCCAGCTTGAGCGAGCGGGACACGGCCTCGGTCATGTGCCGGTATGCCTGGCCT
>JBKJMY010000102.1:0-2892 GCA_046596115.1 Arenimonas sp. | reverse complement strand
CCAGCCCGCGCGGACTCTGGAGATGATCTGCGACAACTGTGTACGGGCCGGCTGCCATCGCCGGCGCGCTCGCCAGCAGGGCAAGCAAGGCTGGACCGAACAGGTGCGATTTCGATTTCATGGTGGATTCCTTCGAATAGGACTTCGTGGGGGGGCGATTGCAACCGACAGGCGTGCTGCATCGGTCGCCCGTGCGGATGCTGCTCCACGCGGGGGCAGAGACGGAGTCAGCGTCAATTACCGACAACGCCGGTCCGGTGCAAAAGGGGACAGTCTCGGCGATGAGAATCGCGGGAAACCCGGGTCAGAGTCGACTTTTACCGCTGATTCCCCAACGTTCTGGCGCCACCAGAAAAAAGTCGACTCTGACCCCGGTTTCCGGTCATGGCGGCAGTCCCATCTTCTTCAGTAGCGCCGTATACCGTGCGTCCGTGTGCAGCGAGTTCAGCCAGACGTCCCTCTTGATATCGCTCAAGCCGACGTCGCGCTGGTTGTAGGCACGTTGCAGCCAGGCAAACGCCTGGTCTTTCTCACCGCGCCAGGCATAGACATCGGCAATCTGCGTGGCCCACGTCTGGCCAAATCTGCTGATCAAATCGTCCAATGCTGCCTGCGATGCCTTGGCATGTCCCAGCGAGTGCTCGGCCATCGCCGTGCCAGCCAGTCGAAACGCTTCGTCGGAACGACGAAAGCCCCCAAGTGCCGCATCTGGATGACCTTGCAACAACTCGGTCGCTCCCAGCACCCAGCTCGCGAATTTCGAATCCGGGCTGATGGCCAGCGCCCGGTTGACTGTTTGCAGCGCTTCCGGCAGTTGCCCAGCGGTGATCAGGACATTGGCCAGGCCGGTCCAGGCAAAACCCGAGAGCGGATCGAGTTCGGTCGCTTTCCGGTGCGCCGCAATGGCTGCCGGCAGGTGGCCCATGCTGGCCTGGAACCACCCATAGCTGAGCTGGGCGAAGCTGGCACCCGCATCGAGCGCGATCGCCTTCTCGAAATCCGCCTGTGCCCCGGCCCAGTCCCAGCTCACATTGGTTCGCAACATGCCGCGCGCAATGTAGCCATCGGCCAAGTCCGGTGCCAGCGCAATGGCCTGGTCAGCCGCCGCCAGCGCGCCCTGGATTGCCGCCACCGACTCCGCCGCTGTTTCCGCAAACGCCATCCGCAGGAATTCGGCCCGCGCCAGCCTGGCGTAGGCCGGTGCATATTGCGCATCCAGCGCGATGGCTCGCTGGTACGCCTCCACGGACCGGCGCCGTCCGTCCGGGGTGTCGACTCCAGAGAATTGATTGCCGAGCAGGTACTGGCTGTAGGCCTCGACGCTGGCGGTCTTGTGCGGGTTCGTGACTTGCTGCGACTGCAGAAGCTTGACCTTCAACGCGTCGACGACGGCAACCGAGATCTCGTCCTGCACCTTGAACACGTCGCTCAACTGGCGGTCATAGGATTGCGACCACAGGTGCGAGCTGTCGGCGGCGCGGACAAGCTGTGCGGTAATTCGCAGGGTAGTCCCGGATTTACGCACGCTGCCTTCGAGAACGTAGGCCACGTTGAGGGCCTTGGCGATGGTCGCGACATCGACTTGCCTACCTTTGAACGAAAACGACGACGTGCGGGCGACGACCCGCAGCTGTGGCAATTGCGCCAGCTGATTGAGCAGTTCTTCCGACAACCCATCGGAAAAATAGTCCTGCTCTTTGTCGGAACTCATGTTGACGAAGGGCAGCACTGCGATCGAGCGTACCGGCACTGCAGTCACGGCGGCTGCGGTCGCCGCCCCGGTGGCGCGCAAGGGGAGTTGGCCGCGCAGGGACCAGGCCAATGCAAGCA
Source organism: Arenimonas sp. (assembly GCA_046596115.1). Classification (GTDB taxonomy): domain Bacteria; phylum Pseudomonadota; class Gammaproteobacteria; order Xanthomonadales; family Xanthomonadaceae; genus Arenimonas. Next base: position 1,062 of record JBKJMY010000102.1, on the reverse strand, counting down.
CCACAACGACTGCCGCGAGCGCGATCGGCGCAGCGATTCGCCAAGCTACCCGCCGCGGCGGCCTTGCCGGCGTCGCCGCCATGAGCAGCGTGCGCGCCGGCGTCTCGCCAGCCAGCAGGGAGTCGATACGCCGCACCACCTCTGCAGCAGTTTGCGGGCGGGCGTCCGGCGCCTTGGCCAGCATGGCGTCGATCAGCGCTTGTGCCTGCGCGACGGCGCCGGGCAGTCGGGGTATCGGCGCACTCAGGTGCTGCATGCCGATGACTAACCCATCGCCGCCCTGGTAAGGCAGCTCGCCGGTCAGAAGCTGGTAAAGGACCACGCCGAGGCTGTACAGGTCGGCGCGGCCATCCACCTGTTCGCCGCGCAATTGTTCGGGACTCATGTAGAACGGCGTGCCGACACTGGTGCCCTCGCGGGTCAGGGCGCTGTCGGATTCGACCGCGCGGGCGATGCCAAAGTCGGACAGCACGCAAGCGCCGTCGCGCCGGCGCAGGATGTTCTCCGGCTTGACGTCGCGGTGGACTACGCCTGCCTCGTGTGCATAGCCAAGCGCCTCGGCGATATCGCGCACGATGCGCAGTGCGTGAGCTGGATCGGATCGCTGGCCAGCGACCGGGGCCACCGTGCCGCCGGGCTCGTACTCCATCGCCATGTACGCGACTCCGGCATGCACGCCGACGTCGTGGATGGCGATGATGTGAGGGTGGTGCAGGTTGGCCGCGATGCGCGCCTCGCGCAGAAAACGCTCGCTGGCGACCGGATCGCCCGACAATGCAGGCGAAAGGATCTTCAGCGCTACTTCGCGCCCCAGCGACTGTTGAACGGCCAGATGGACGGTCGCCATCCCGCCTTGGCCCAACGGCCGCAGGACGGTGTAACCGGGAATGTTGATCGCCAAATGGGGCACCCGCAATATGCCTGGCCGCAGCGTACCCACAAAACCGGGGTCAGAGTCGACTTTTTTCTGGCCACGCCAGGACTTAGGTTGCCCATCGGTAAAAGTCGACTCTCACCCCGGTTTTGTGGTGCACCGACTGCGTCAGAGTGCGTGTTCAGCAG
>JBKJMY010000014.1:0-3220 GCA_046596115.1 Arenimonas sp. | reverse complement strand
CCCTTGCCCTGCCACCACTGCCAGCCGAAAACCAGCGCCAGACCGAGCGTGATGCCGGTAATGAGTGAACTGCCGTTATTGCGCAGCCAGCGCTGGACGAGTTCGCCCTGTTCGTGTTCGTCGAGATCCATCGTGGGTTCTTTTCCGGCCGGGAATCCGGTCGTTGTCGTGGAAGGGGTGCCGGCTCCGGGTCAGTCGCTGGTTACCGGGTGCAGGCTGCCATTGGAGGATACCGTAAAGCGTGCAAGCTTCGCCGTCCGGTAGGGCGAGAGGTCGAGCAGTGAATTGCCGGAAAAGGCCTCCACTGCGGCCGCATCACCGATCATCACGCGGATTGCCCGGCCCGGCGCGTAACGCCGTTCAGCACCCGCGCCGACCAGTCCGCGCTCCAGCACCACGCCATTGGGCCCGAATACTTCGATCCAGCTGTCGCCGCGAAAGCGCAGCCGGATTTCGCCAGCCTGCGCCGCGTTGCCGGACGCCGCAGGCCCGATGGCCGCATTGCTTGTGTCCGTGGCTGCATTGAACGGCGCGAGTTCCGTGACGGTCGAGTCGGCCCGCATGGACTGTGTCGCGGGTTCGACCGGCGCTGTCGCCGCGACCGACGGCCCCGGGGTCGCTACGGCGACCAGCGTACCCGGGGCATTGCCCCGCGCGATGCCTGATGTACGGCCCTGGAGAAACCAGACGCCCGCTGCGATCGCCGCGAGCACGGCGACAGTGAGGGCAAACCGCGCGAGCGTACCAATGCGACGGTCCAGGCGCCGGCGCGGCGGCACATTGCCCACCGAGGCCAGTTGCGGCTGCTGCGTGCCCTTGACCACTTCGTCGGCGATCGAAGCCGGCAAGCCCAGCAACTTGGCGTAGCTGCCCAGATAGCTGCGGACGAAGATCGGCGCACCAAGGCGGTGCCAGTCTTCCTTCTCCATTGCATCGAGCACGGCAACCGGCAGCTTGAGTTGCTGCGCCGCGGCCTCGAGGCTCCAGCGCGCCTTTTCACGGGCGTGCCGGAAGCGCAGGCCGATCGGATCTTCGAACAGCGTGTCCTGGTAGGAGTCCTGCGTCATGGCGCTTTCGCCCCCTCCACGGTGGGCTGGTAGTCCGGAAACTGCTCGTGCAGGCGCTGCCGATAACGCGCGGCCGCCATGCGATCACCCGCTGCTTGTTCGATCCGCGACGACAACTCCAGGGTTGCAGCATCGGCACCGAGTGCATCGCGGCGCTGCGCAAATGCGCGCGCCTCCAGGAACTTGCCCTGGCGGAACTCAGTGTCGGCCAACAGGAACAGCAGTTGCTGGTCTTCCGGTGCGGACTCGAGCGCCTGGCGGAAATAGCCTTCGGCGCGCTCCAGTCGCTTGGACCGCAGTGCGCATTTTCCTGCGTTCGACAGAATCTGCATTGGATCCTGGTAATTGGGATCGTGCATTGCACGGACGAACTCGGCGTCCGCCTGGTCAGGTTGGCCGTGTTCGCATAGCCAGGCCCCATGGGCGTTCAGTACCGCGCCGGCTGTCGGGGCGAGTTTCAAGGCCCTGTCCAGGCTGCGTTCGGCCTTGCGCTCGTCGCCGGCAGCCTGGTGGACCATTGCGAGCATCAGCTGGACGTTGGGTGACTTTGGATCGCTGCGCTCCGCCTTTTGCGCAAACTCGAGTGCCCGCTCCGTCTGCTTCCGCGCGAGGTGGCTTTCCGCCATCCCCAGGTTGCTGCGCCCTTCCGTACTCAGGACGCGAGGCCCGCCCGCTGTTCTTGCCGGCGACGCCGAGCATGCCACGCACAGCAACAGCACCAAGCCTGCAGCAATCGCCAGTCGCAAGGGTGGCTCAGGCCGCTGCATCGGGAGCGCCCTGCGCCTGCAGGCGGCGGTTGAAATCGGCCTGCCTGCGCGTGCGGTCGAGCACTTGGCCCTTGAGCTGTCCGCAGGCCGCGTCAATGTCGTCGCCGCGCGTGCGCCGGACCATCGTCAGCACCTTGGAATCGAGCAGGATGGTCTGGAAGTTGCGGATCACGTCATCGTCCGAGCGCTCATAGACCGTGCCGGGGAAGGGGTTGAACGGAATCAGGTTGACCTTGGCCGCGTTGTCGCGCTGCAGGCGCGAATCCATCTTGCGCATCAGTCGCGCCAAGGCACGTGCGTGCGAAGGATCATCGTTGATCCCCTTCATCATGGTGTATTCGAACGTGATCGAAGTGCGCGGCTTGCGCTCGGCGTAGCGCACGCAGGCTTCCATCAATTCCGCGATTGGATACTTCTTGTTCAGCGGCACCAGGGTGGTGCGCAGGGCATCGTCAGGCGCGTGCAGGGACACCGCAAGCGACACGTCGCTGGCTTCCGACAGCTTGTCGATCATCGGCACCAGGCCGGCGGTGGACAGCGTCACGCGCTTGTTGGCCAGGCCGAAGCCGTTGTCATCGCGCATCAGGGCCATCGCCCGGACCACGTTGTCGAAGTTCAGCAGCGGCTCGCCCATGCCCATCATCACTACATTGGTGAGCTTGCGCTGGTGGTGCGGCACATTACCCAGGTGCTTGGCGGCGACCCAAACCTGGCCGATGATCTCGGCCGTGCTCAGGTTCCGATTGAAGCCCTGGGTGCCGGTCGAGCAGAAGGTGCAGGCCAGCCCACAGCCCACCTGGCTGGACACGCACAGCGTGCCGCGTCCCTTGTCGGGGATGAACACGCACTCGATGGCATTGCCGCCATCCATGCCCAGCAGCCACTTGTGGGTTCCGTCGGCGGACGGCTTTTCAAACAGGACCTTTGGCGGGACGACCTCGGCATGTTGCTCGAGCTTGGCCCGGAGTTCCTTGCCCAGGTCGGTCATTTCCGCAAAGTCGGTGACGTGCCGGTGGTACATCCACTTCATCACCTGCGTCGCGCGGAAGCGCTTCTCGCCGAGGACGTCGGCGAAGAAGTGTTCCAACCCCGGGCGATCGAGGTTGAGCAGGTTGGTTCGGGTGGAAGCCTCGGTCACATCGGGTCCGTGTCGGTTTTCAAGATCTGCCTGCGCCTCAGCGCGGGCACAACTCGGTGGCGGCGAAGAAGTAGGCTGTTTCGACGGCCGCGTTCTCAAGGCTGTCGGAACCGTGCACGGCGTTGGCGTCGATGCTCTGAGCGAAATCGGCGCGGATGGTTCCCGCAGCTGCATCCTTGGGGTTGGTCGCGCCCATCAGGTCGCGGTTCTTGGCCATGGCGTTCTCGCCTTCGAGCACGAGCACGACG
>JBKJMY010000231.1:0-7511 GCA_046596115.1 Arenimonas sp. | reverse complement strand
CCAGGCTGAGTCAGGCTTGGTGGAGCCTAGGAGCCGGATTTGCGCGACACTGAATTTTTTTCGACGCGGACCTGCCGCCTTGGGCCGTGCTTATGCTGGATCTCCGAATAGATCTTCCGGTATTCGAGAGATAACGCATCCACGCCCTCGTCGCCAGCACGCGTTGGCGCCGGGGATGCCACCTCGCCCACACCTTCGTGCTCGCGGGACAAGGAAAGGGCAACCACGACCGTGCCCGACGGCTGCAGAAAGCGGTGCATGCGCCGGAAAAAGAGCAGGGCGCGCCCGCGTCGCGAGGTCAGCCAGTAGTAGGCCCCGGTGAGAAGCACGAACCCCGACACCAGCAGATTTTCGCCGTGGGAGTTGGTGCGCAGGACAAGCGCGGCAAGCGCGCCGAGGACCACCGAGACCGACACGAGCACGGCGACCACTTGGGCCGGGTTGAAACCCGCGTCCAGCATCAGGTGGTGGATGTGACCGCGATCGGCATGGAACGGCGACCCTCGCATGCGGACCCGTCGTGCGATCAGGACCAGGCAATCAATGATGGGTACCACCAGGAACCACGGGGCCAAAACCGGGGACACGGGATGTGCCGCATCCTGGGTGAGCTGGAACACGATCCATGCCAGGGTAAATCCAAGGAACGCGCTTCCGGCGTTGCCGAGGAACACTCGCGCCCGACGCTGCCAGGGGAGCCGCATGTTGAACAGCAGGAACGCCGCCACTGCGGCGGCCAAAGGAACGATGCCGGACGCCAGGGCCAGGTTTCCCGCATAAACCGCCGCAGTACCAAGCATGACCAAGGCTGCCAGGCAAAGCGAGCCAGCCAGCCCGTCGGAGCCGTCTGCCATGTTCATCGCATTGATCAGCCCGACCGTGACGAACAGGGTGACGGGTACGGACCATATGCCCAGGATGATCGGCGCGTCAGTGAAGATAGACCCGACATTCTCGACGCGTACCCCGCCCCAGTACACCATGATCAACCCGACGGCGACGTGGGAAAGCATGCGCCAATACCAGCGCACATCGTAGGCATCGTCCAGGAAGCCCACCAGGAGGAGGAGGGCGGATGCCGCGCAGTATGCGGCGGTGGTGGCGGAGTAGCCATCGATGGCGAACAGCGTGCCGATTGCCGCAACTGCGATGGCCAGGCCGCCGGTGATCGGCGTCGGCAGCGCATGATCCTTGCGACCGCCCGGGCGATCGACGAGGCCATGACGGTGGGCGATGGGTTCGAGGAACCACACAAGCGCGCCCGTCAAAAGCGCGCTCAATCCGAATGCCCAGGGGTCCATCCCCATGTCCGCTCCAAAATTGTGTTGGCCGGGGCCGTTGAATGAGGGACGTAGTGTCGCCAGCGACGGATGTATTCGCGGTGAATGGCTAGTTTCCCCGCTGCTCGGCCAGACGCGCCTGCCAGGCTCTCGCCGCCGGCGTCACTGGGCCTTCGCGGCCTCGCTTTCGATCCAGCGATAGGTCTTCTCGAGTCCTTCGCGCAGCGGTCGGGAGGGCGCCCAGCCCAATCGTTCCGCGATCAATGCGTTGTCGGAGTTTCGGCCGCGCACCCCGGTCGGTCCTTCGATGTGGTTCAGTCGGACGGACTTGCCGGCGATGTCCATGATCATGTTGGCAAACTGGTCGATCGAAACCATTTCTTCCGAGCCGATGTTGACCGGACCGCTGAAGTCCGAGCGCAGGAGTCGCGTGGTTCCCTCGACGCACTCGTCCACGTAGAGGAAGGACCGGGTCTGCCGCCCGTCGCCCCAGATGTCAATCTGGCCGCCGTCATCGGCCATGGCGACTTTGCGGCAGAGGGCCGCCGGGGCCTTCTCCCGGCCATCGTTCCATGAACCCTCGGGCCCGAAGATGTTGTGGTAGCGAGCGACCCGCACCTGGAAACCATAGTTGCGCGCATAGGCGAAGAACAGGCGCTCGCTGAAGAGCTTCTCCCATCCGTACTCGCTGTCGGGCGCCGCCGGGTAGGCCGAATCCTCCGTGCAGCGAGGATTGTCCGGGTCCATCTGGTTGTGCTCTGGATACATGCAGGCGGAAGACGAGTAGAAGATGCGACCGAATGGCTGGGTCCGGCCCGCTTCAAGCACGTTCAAATTGATCTGCGATGAGTTGTGCATGATCGCTGCATCGTTCTCGCCGGTGAACACGAACCCGGCGCCGCCCATGTCGGCCGCAAGCTGGTAGACCTCATCGAACCCGCCGTCGAGTGCACGCCGCACGCTCTCCATCTCGCGGAGGTCGCAAACCTGGAATTCATCCGCGTGTGTCTCGGCGTAGCGCGGGCGCTTGAGGTCCGCGCCGCGGACCCACATGCCTTCCTGCTTCAACCGTTTGACCAAGTGGCTGCCGATGAAACCGCCTGCACCCAACACCAACGCCTTTTTCATTCGGTGACTCCCTCGGGATTTTCCAGACTAAAGATGGTTGCAACCCACGTTTCCGACGCCAAGCAGTTCAACGAGCGCGGATAGGACGTCATCGCTGTCGCCGACGTCGACTCGACGATAGCTGGCGGATGGAAGCCCGGATTGGCAAAGAGTATGCACATCGGAACCCGCACTTCCGATGAACAGGACCGGCCGGCCTGAGGCGATGCAGGCATAGACCTTGGAGGGCATGACGAACCCGACAAACGCATCTGCTAGGGTAATGAGGTGCAAGTCGGCGGCGAGCAGCACGCCCCCGAGTTGGTCCAGGGGCACGGGCGCCGTCCGGCCGAACGGCACCTCGGCTGACGCCAATGCCGTCGTGACCTGTTCCACGCGTTTGCCGGTGGCGTTGAGCCAGAGCCATGCTTGCCCGGGATGCGCGGCGTTGAATGCCTCCAAGCCACGGACGAATGTTTCATGGTCATGGGCCACGCCCCAGTTACCCGAATACAGCACCAGCTTGCGCCCTGCGGCCGCGTGAGGCGGCGCGGCAGGCGCGTCATCGGGCCCGATTTCAACCGGCGAGGGATCGCGGCGCATGACGATCTGCGTCTTTATCCCCGCGTCCTCCAGCCTGCGTCGCTGGTCTTCCCCGAGCACTTCGATCAGGTCGACGCGCTGGCGCCAGAAGTTGGTCAATGCCCCGACCAGGCGCAGTCCTGGCGGCGTGCGACCGAGCGCAGCGACTAGGCACTCCGGGTGGAAATCGGTGATCCGATAGCGGGTATTCACCCGCAACAGCTTGGCCAGCGGAACCACGAAATGGATCAGGTACGGTGGCGAGCCCGTGAACCGGATTTCGTCGCAATCGCGCAGTTCACGGCGCGCTCCCCAGAGCAGCGCGAGGTTGGCGCCCAACGTCCAGCACGCGCGTGCAAGCAGGCTGGTCCGGTCGTAGACGCCGCGGAGGAGTCGGCGCGTGCGCAGGGTGCCCGTTCCAAATCGCTCGACCGAACAACTGGGCGCGGTGGAGGAAAAGCCGACCAGGCGAACGTCATGTCCCTGCTCGGCCAGCTCACGGGCGAAGCCGACTGCATACTGGCCGACTGCGCCAAAGTCGGGTGGTAGCCAGTCACAAAGCAGGACGATTCTGGACCGGGCTGGAAGCTCGCTCAAAGGCGCTCCCGGAGTTCGAGGCCGTTGAGGTCGATCATGTACTGGTAGACGCCGATCAAGGCGGCGTAGTGCAGTCCCGCGCGACCGTCAAGGAAACCACCCTTGGCAAGGTAGATGTACAGGAATCGCAGCAGCGGACGCACGGGGAGGCGATTGGCCAGCTGCTTGAAGGCGCGTCGGCGCGAGGTGGCATCGCGCCCCCAAAGCCCTTCCAGGGGAAGCGCCTGACCGGCGTCGGCCTGGGCTTGCGCAGCCTCACGCCTGGCATAGCGCAGGTGCCGCGCAAACCAGTCGTTGATGCCCTTGGAAAAATTGTAGTGATCCAGCGCCGCGGTACAGGTACCCACCTCGCCAAGCGGCTGCACCTCGCGCTGTCCATGTCCGTGGTCCATGAAGCGGAGTGATTCGGTGCGGCCGAAGCGCACCTGGTAGGCCGGATACATGCCCGCGTGCCGGAGCCAGCGGCCCATGAAGATCAGCCGCGAAGGGAGTCGGTAGACCGGAAAGCAAGACTGGTCGATGCCGGCCAGAGCCAGCAACTCTTCGCGCAGCGCGGGCCGCACGACCTCGTCGGCGTCAAGGTGCAACACCCACCGGTGCCGGAAGGCCCCAGCCTCCATGGCGAAGTTGCGCTGGCCGGCGAAGCTGTCGAAGGCACGCGACAGCACGCGCGCGCCCGCGGCCCGGGCGATTTCCACGGTTGCGTCCGTGCTGCCCGAGTCAACCACCAGGATATCGTCGCTGAAGGCGACGCTGTCGAGGGACCGTTGCAGGCTGGCTGCCTCGTTCAAGGTCAGGATGACGACTGAAATCATTCGGGCGCCGCCTCCCGCATCACCCGCTCGCCGATTTGACGCGCAGGATTGCCGCCGACAATCGTCCAAGGCGCGACGTTTCGCGTCACCACCGCGCCAGCGGCGACCACGCAGCCGTCGCCCAGGTCCAGGCCGGGGCCGATGAAGGCCTGCGCGCAAACCCAGGCATCGGCGCCGATGGTGATCGGCAGGCGCAATAGCGGCAGGCCGGGATCGCGGTAGTCATGGCTACCGGCGCACAGGTGGGCCAGGTGCGAAACGGTCGAGCGCGGCCCGATGGACACCGGCCCAAGATTGTAGACGACAGCGCGATCCCCGATGCTGGCCTGGTCGCCGATGCGTAGGTTCCAGGGCAGCGCGATGCGGGCAGCGGGATGGATGTGCACGTCGCGCCCGATCCTGGCCCCGAAGGCGCGAAGCAAGCCGCTTCGCCAGCCGTACATTGGGCGCGGGCTCAGGCGGAACAGGGGCGTGGCAAGCGCCCACAGCACGCGTGCGAGGTATTCGCTCGGGCTATAGGGGCGGTCCGAGCGGGCGGCGTCGATATCCAGGTTCATTGGCGCGCATCATCGCAGGACAGGGCAGCCGATTGGGAGGCTTGCGGTTCGCGGATCATCCAGCGCCAGGCCGTCGCCACGATCTCGTCGATGCCGGGGATGGCCGGCTTCCAGCCAAGTACCTCGGCCGCCAGGCCTGCGCCGCCGACCAGTGCCGACGGATCGCCCGGGCGGCGAGGTACGAGGTGATAGCGGATGTCCAGACCGGTGACGCGGCGCGCGGCGGCAATCACCTCGAGCACCGAAAAACCACGGCCGTTCCCGAGGTTGTAAGCCTCCGTGCCCTCCACCTTGCCGTCGGCGAGTCGTCGCGCCGCCAGGAGGTGCGCCTGGCAAAGATCGCTGACGTGGATGTAATCGCGCACGCAGGTTCCGTCCAGCGTGGGGAAGTCGCCACCCATGACCTGCAGCCGGGTGTCCTCGGGCGAGCCGCCGCGCTGCACGCGCAGCGCCTGCTCGAGCACCAGCGGCACGAGGTGGGTTTCGGGATCGTGGCGCTCGCCAATGCGTCCGGCGGGATCGCAGCCGGCTGCATTGAAGTAGCGCAGGCTGATGCTTTGCAATCCGTAGGCGCTTGCGTAGTCGCCCAGCGCCTGTTCGACCACCAGCTTTGTGCGCCCGTATGGGTTGACCGGTTGCTGCGGGTGCAATTCGCTGACTGGTTGCTCGCGCGGCTCGCCGTAAGTCGCACAGGTCGAAGAAAAGACGATGCGCACCACGCCAGCCACCCGCATCGCATCGAGCAGGCGCAGGCTGCCGACGACATTGTTGTCATAGTAGCGGGCGGGGTCAGTCATCGACTCACCCACATAGGCCATCGCGGCGAAGTGCATCACCAAGTCATAGCGGCGACGGGAAAAGCAGTCCTGCAGATCCGCGTTGGAGCGGATATCGCCAAGCACGAATTCGGCAGCGCCCACGCTATCGCGGTGCCCGCGCGACAGATTGTCCATCACTGTGACCCGGTGGCCCGCGTCGCCGAGCATGTGGCACATGTGGGAACCGATGTAACCGGCGCCCCCCACGACCAGCACGGAGAGGGTCATGGCGCTAACTCCCCGCGCGCGCCGGGGGCCAAAGCAAGCACCCCGTCGTACATCGCGCGAAGTCCCTGGCCCATCGCATCCAGCGTGTAGTTTGAGGCTGCCAGCGCGCGGGCCTGCCGGCTGGCGTCCTGCAAGGCACCCGGATCGCCCAGAAGGCTGTTGATCGCCGTTGACACTGCCTCGGCGGTCGGCTCGACGGCCAGCCCGGCTTTTGCCTCGGCGATCTGCTCGGACACCGCCACCCCTTTTCCGAGGACGCAGGGCAGGCCGGCGCAAAGGGCCTCCACCGCGGCGATGCCGAAGTTTTCCGAATACGAGGGCAATACGAACAGGTCGGCGGCGGCGAAGGCGCTGGCCTTGAGCGTGCCCGCAACATGGCCGGTCCAAGCCACCGCGTCGTCCACGCCCAGCGTTCCCGCCAGCGTTTTCAGTTCTGACAGGTAATCGGCGTCGCCGTCGCCGCAAATGGAGAGTGAAAGTTCCGGAAAATTCCGGCGGCTGCGTGCCAGGCCACCGAGCAAGGCTTCGATGTTCTTTTTCCGGTCGATTCTGGAAAGGAACAACAGTCGCGGCGTTCCGTATCCCGGGAATGCATTGAGGAAATGCTGCGCATCCGCAGCCTGGGAAGGTTCGATTCCCAATGGCACCACCCGCGCCCGCATGGTCACGCCAAGCAACTCCGCTTCAATGCGTTCCTGGTCGGCCGTGAAGTGGACGGCAGCTGCGTCGCGCAGCAGCCGGTTCTCCACGATGCGCATGGACAGTGACTTGGGAAGGCTGCGCCGTTGTTCCATGCCATAGCGGTTGAGCACGCCAAGGGGACGAATGATGTAGGGCACCCCTGCACGGCGTGCAATCCATGCCGCCGCCACTGGTGCAAAAGAGAACAGGGCATGCACATGCACGAGGTCGAAGTCGTGAATATTCGCCCTGAGCCAGGACAACATCGGCAGCGAAATCTTGTAGATATCGGTCTGCTTTGGGAAATACATGCGGGTCGCGCCGGGCGGCAAGGGCGCGTTGCGGACGTCGGTGCCAAGATGGCGACCTTTGCCATCGTCGTCGGTAGTCGCGGTGACGACTTCCACGCCAAGCGCCGCCAGGGCTTTTTCCATCTGCGCGATCGCCTTGCTCGGCCCGCCACTGCTCGCCGAGACCGAGGGGATCACGTGCAGGACGCGCAAGCGACGCGTTGGCCCCGCGCACTCAACGCCGGCCGCAGCCATAGGCGCCAGACCAGGCGCAGTTGCGGGCAGGACCACCGACATCAGGCAGGCTTCCGGCATTCGAATCCAAGACAATCCTGCCAACGCTCCGAATTTTCCACTTCGCTGAAAGCGGCATGGGCGGAGTCGCCAATGCTGGCTCGGCGGACGTCGACGAAGCCGGCGCGGTTGAGCTGGTTGGCGATCGAGATGTAGTCCCACATCCACTTGTGGCCGCTGTATCCAATCCATGCACGCAGTGCCTGCACCAGCCCCCGTTCGCGACGCTCGACGCCGAGCAGAGTGGACCGAAGGAAATCCG
>JBKJMY010000112.1:0-5235 GCA_046596115.1 Arenimonas sp. | reverse complement strand
AGACCATTCGCAGGAAGGCGGGAGACACCAGGTTGCGCCGTTGGCAGAACATCGTGCCCAGGCGGGTGGCGTTGTATTCCAGGCCGTTGCGCGCATCCTGGACCGAAAACCCCATCGTGGTCGGGCGTGAGGCCACGCCGAGTTGCTCAAACAGGCGGCTGAGCAGGGGATAGTTTTCGCGATTGAAGACGATGAAGCCGCTGTCCACGGCGTACTCGCGTCCCGCCTGCACGACTTGGTGGGTATGGGTATGCCCGCCCAGCCGGTCCTGCGACTCGAACAGCACGACCTCGTGGTTCCGGGAAAGCAGCCAGCTGGCGCCGAGGCCGGCGATCCCGCTGCCGACGACCGCGATCCTCATTGTCGCGCCAGGCGCGCACCGCGCATGCTGGCTGGCACGCCGCGAAGATCCCAGACAAGGCCGAGCCAGGACAGGACCTTGAGCATGTACCAAGTCAGGTCGAGCTCCCACCAGGTGACGCCCTGGCGAACAGAGCCGGGGTAGTGGTGATGGTTGTTGTGCCAGCCTTCGCCGAAGGTCAGCAGCGCGAGGATCCAGTTGTTGCGGCTGTCATCCGGGGTGGCGTAGCGGCGACGGCCCCAGCGATGGGCAATCGAGTTGATCGTCACCGTGACGTGGAACAGGACGACGGTGGACACGAAGAATCCCCACACAAGCAACTGCTGCCCGCTGGTGTGCAGGCCCGGGGCATGCGTGCCGAGCCAGGCACCCGCGAGATACAGGCCTACTGCCAGCAGCACCGGCACCAGGATGTCGAAGCGGTCTAGCAGGCGCAGCTCCGGGAAGCGGACCAGGTCCGGAATGACGGCGTGGTTGGTGGCGAAATGGCGTGGGGTCAGGAACCACCCCATGTGGCTGCGCCAGAAGCCCTGGCGCGGCGAGTGCGCGTCCTGCGGCGTATCGGCGTGCAAGTGGTGGTGGCGATGGTGCGCCGCCCACCACAACGGGCCGCGCTGCACGCTGGCTGCGCCGAGCACGGCGAAGACAAACTGCACCGGACGGGACGTGCGAAAACTCTTGTGCGAAAAGTAGCGGTGGTAAAAGCCGGTGATCGCGAACATGCGCAAGGCATACAAAGCCCCGGCGACCACCAGTGCCGTCGTCGAGACGCCGACCCATGCCACTGCAATGCAGCCAAGGTGCAGCGCCACGAAGGGCAGCACGCGCAGCATGTCCACGCGGTCGGCATCAGGGCCCGACGCGGCTGGCACCGCGCTGGTATCGATCCAGCGCAGCACGGCCGCACGCGCGGTCCGGTGGCTTGGATTTTTTGGAGTGGACAGAGCGTCTGACATGGGCTGATGATCGGCAGGCAACGGTGATGGGAGGGTGAACCATACATCCGCTTTGCATGCGGCCGCCGGGTGTCGGATGCTGTACGGATGCACAACACGTCAGGCAATCCACCGTGGGCCAATGCGCGCAGGCGCAGCGCGAAATCGCTCGCTGGGCGCGCCGACGGCGCGCCGCGACATGGGCTGGCACGCGTCCTGTCGAAATTGGGCCTCGCATCGCGAACAGTCGCAGCCCAGTGGATTCTTGCCGGACGCGTGCGCGTGGATGGGCGGATAATTTGTGACCCGGAATTTCCGGTTCGCCAGGGCCAGGCGCGGATCGAGGTGCAAGACGAGTTGCAGGCGGGCGCAGATCGCATCGTGATTGTCCTGAACAAGCCGCGCGGCCTGGTGACCACGCGCAATGACGAGCAGGGCCGCGACACGGTGTACGCCTGCCTGGACGATCCGGCCCTGCCCTGGCTGGCACCGGTGGGGCGCCTGGACAAGGCCAGCGAGGGCCTGCTCCTGTTCTGCAATGACCCGCAATGGGCGGCCCGCGTGACTGGACCGGGCGGGCCCCGGAAGACCTACCACGTGCAGGTGGAGGGCATCCCGGATGCTGAAGCATTGGCCACGCTCGAGCGCGGTCTCGACTGTAAGGGAGAACGTCTAGCTGCACGACGGGCGGTGATGTTGCGCCACGGCGCACGGAATTGTTGGCTGGAGATCGAACTCGACGAGGGCCGCAACCGGCAGATCCGGCGCTTGCTGCAGGTGGCCGGTTACCCCGTGCTGCGCCTGGTGCGCGTCGCGATCGGCGCGCTTGCCCTCGGGTCGCTGGGCAAGGGGCAATGGCGCAAGCTCGACGCCGGAGAGATTGCTGCCCTCATTGCGTGAGTCCGGCCCGCCAGGAGTGCCGCCTCGCTGAAAGCCCGGTTGATGCCCCGGTCATTGATCCGCTCGATTGCGCCGGTCAGTCAGTCAATCGGTCGCCTGATCACACCGAGAGCGTGGCCAACCTTGGTGAATGCGGCGATGGCGCGGTCCAGTTGCTCGCGTGAATGCGCGGCGCTGACCTGGGCGCGGATCCGCGCCTGCCCCTTGGGCACCACCGGAAAGAAGAATCCGATCGCGTAGATGCCTTCGTCCAGCAAGCCGGCCGCGAACTGCTGCGCCAGCGGCGCGTCGTACAACATCACCGGCACGATCGGGTGTTCGCCTGGCTTCAGGTCGAAGCCCGCCGCGTTGAGCTGTTCGCGGAAATAGCGGGTGTTTTCCACCAGGGTCGCGCGCAGGTCGCCGGCCCCGGCGAGCATGTCGAATACTTCGATACCCGCAGCGACCACGGGCGGCGGGAGGGAGTTGGAGAACAGGTAGGGACGCGAGCGCTGGCGCAGCAGCTCGATCACCTCGCGCTTGCCGGTAGTGAAGCCACCGAGCGCGCCGCCCAGTGCCTTGCCCAGGGTGCCTGTGATGATGTCGATGCGGTCGAGAACGCCGCGTGCCTCGGCCGAGCCGCGTCCGGTCGCGCCGAGGAAGCCGGTGGCGTGGCATTCGTCGATATGCACCAGTGCATCGTACCTGGCTGCAAGTTCGGTGATCCGGTCAAGCGGCGCGATGAAGCCGTCCATCGAGAACACGCCGTCGGTGGTGATGAGGATGTCGCGCACGCCATCGGCGCGTGCCTGCTTGAGCTGCACTTCGAGGTCGGCCATGTCGCAGTTTGCATAGCGGTAACGCCGTGCCTTGCACAGGCGCACGCCATCGATGATCGAGGCGTGGTTGAGCGCATCGGAGATCAGCGCGTCTTCCTCTCCCAGCAGGGGTTCGAACAGGCCGCCATTGGCGTCAAAACAGGCGGCGTAGAGGATCGCGTCCTCGGTGCCGAAGAAGGCGGCGATCTTCGCCTCAAGCTGCTTGTGCAAATCCTGCGTGCCGCAGATGAACCGCACCGACGCCAGCCCGAAGCCGTGGCTGTCGAGGGCACGCTTGGCGGCAGCGATGACCTGCGGGTGGTCGGCCAGCCCGAGGTAATTATTGGCGCAGAAATTCAGGACCCGACGCCCGTCGGCCAATGTGATCTCGGACGACTGTGGGCTGGTAATGACCCGCTCGGCCTTGAACAGTCCGTCGGCGCGGATGGCTTCCAGGGTGTCGGCGAAACGACGCAGGGCGGACTCGGACATGGAGGATTGACTCTAACAGGGGCGGCCATTATCGGGCATGGGCTGGGGTGCGCCCCGGGGATCGGGTCAAACATACCGTTGCGTATCGCAATTTCTGTTTATATTGTGTAAAGAATCCGACACACCCGGCAGTACCCACGCGTCACGGACGACGGCCCAACCCAGAGAGAGTCCCGATGAGCCTGAACAAACTTGCCCTGAGCCTGAGTCTGGCCCTGTTCGCCCTGCCCATGTCCGCCATGGCGCAGGACGCCGCCGCTGAAACCGGCAACCCTGCCCAGTCCACTGGCGAAGCCTCCGCTGCCCCTGCGGCGGAGGTTGCAACGTCGCCACTGACCTGGAACCTGTCGCTCACCAGCGACTATGTGTTCCGCGGCATCACCCAGACCAATTTCGGCCCGGCGGTGCAGGGCGGCCTTGACTACAGCTTCGGCGACTCCGGCTTCGCTGTCGGGACCTGGGCGTCGAACGTCGACTTCAACGATTCCGACGGCCCGAACATCGAGCTGGACACCTACGTGGGCTGGAGCAAGGCCGTGGGCGAGGGCTTCAACCTCAGCCTGTCGCTGGTTCGCTACAACTATTTCGGTTCCAGCAACGGCTACGGCGACGTCGACTACAACGAGTTCATCGCCAAGGGCACGTTGAACGAAGCGATCACGTTCACCTACGCCTACGCCAACAACTACGCCAACGCCGGCTTCAGCAGCTCGTACGTCAACATCGGCGGGACCTGGGCGGTCGGCAATGACTTCTCCGTCAACGCCGGCGTGGGCCATACCAAGTTCTCCGATGGCAATGGCACCTACAACGACTTTAACGTCGGCATCAGTCGCCAGTTCGGCCCGGTCAAGGCTGCGCTGAACTACTACGACGCCACCGGCAACGTAATCGACGGCCTGTACGGCAGCCATTCGGCATCCGACCACGTCGTGCTGAGTTTTGCATTCGGCGGCTGATGCGCTGGCGACCGCGGTACGAAAAAGGGCGCCTTCCGGCGCCCTTTTTCATTGCAGCGGCTACCTGCCCTGGATCAGGACCAACTGCACACCACCTTGCCGCAGTTGCCGCTGTCCATCAGGTCGAAGCCCTTCTGGAAGTCGTCGATCGGCAACTGGTGCGTGAGCACCTTGCCCAGCGGGAAACCGGTCAACACCATCTGCGTCATCTTGTACCAGGTCTCGTACATGCGCCGGCCGTAGATGCCGTGCAGCACCAGGCCCTTGAATATGACCTTTTCCCAGTTGATGCCCGCGCCGTTCGGAAGCAGGCCCAGCAGTGCGATCCGGCCGCCGTGGTACATCGCGTCGAGCATGTCGTTGAACGCGCCGGGCTGCCCGGACATCTCGAGTCCGACGTCGAAGCCTTCCATGTGGAGGTCCTTGACGACCTCCTTCAGCGATTGCCGGGACACGTTGACGACACGCGTTGCGCCCATGTCGGCTGCGAGCTTCAGGCGGTAGTCGTTGACGTCGGTCACGACGACGTTGCGCGCGCCGACGTGCTTGCAGATTCCCGCGGCGATGATGCCGATCGGCCCGGCGCCGGTGATGAGCACGTCCTCGCCGATCAAGTCGAATTCGAGCGCGCAGTGCGCGGCGTTGCCGTACGGATCGAAGAACGCTGCGAGCTCGGACGGGATCTGGTCGGGGATCGGCCAGAGGTTCGCGGCTGGCATCGCGATGAACTCCGCGAACGCGCCGTTGCGGTTCACGCCGATCCCGACCGTGTTCGGGCACAGGTGCTGGCG
>JBKJMY010000043.1:0-5981 GCA_046596115.1 Arenimonas sp. | reverse complement strand
TGACAGTGGTGTTTTTCTTGATGTTTGAGGTCTGGTTCAAGGTGCCACTCTTCAAGGGCAAGCTCGACCCTTTGAGCTTCTTGGGGTACTGAGATGGAAGAACTCAACTCGCTGTTTCACGGCTTCAGCGTCATCCTGACGCCGATGAATCTGTTGCTGATGTTTGTCGGCATTATTCTGGGCGTGCTGATCGGTGTGCTGCCAGGTTTGGGCGGTGCCAATGGCGTGGCGATTTTGCTGCCGCTCACCTTCACCATGTCGCCCACCTCGGCGATCATCATGCTGTCGTGCCTCTACTGGGGCGCGCTCTTCGGCGGGGCGATCACTTCGATCCTGTTCAACATTCCGGGCGAGCCCTGGTCGGTGGCGACCACGTTCGACGGCTACCCGATGGCGCAGCAAGGCCAGGCCGGAGCGGCCTTGACTGCCGCCTTCACTTCGTCGTTCGTCGGTGCCCTCATCGCGGTGCTGATGATCACCTTCATGGCGCCCCTGGTCGCGAAGTTCGCGCTGAAGTTCGGGCCGCCCGAATTCTTCGCCGTGTACCTGCTCACCTTCTGCAGCTTCGTCGGCATGGGCAAGGGGTCGCCCTTCAAGATCCTGGCATCGATGACGATCGGCTTCGCGCTGGCCGCCGTCGGCATGGACACCATCACCGGCCAGCTGCGCCTGACCTTCGGCATCACCGACCTGATGCGTGGGTTCGACTTCCTGATTGCGGTGATCGGCCTGTTCGGCATCGGCGAGATCCTGCTGTCGATGGAAGAAGGCCTGGCCTTCTCCGGCAAAAGCGCCAAGATCAGCGCCCGCGTGGTGATCGACACCTGGAAGCAGTTGCCCCGGTACTGGATGACGTCGCTGCGCAGCTCGGTGGTGGGCATGTGGATGGGCATCACGCCCGGTGGCGCCACGCCGGCCTCGTTCATGAGCTACGGCCTGGCCAAGAAGATGTCGAAGGACGGCGCCAAGTTCGGCACCGGGCAGATGGAAGGCGTGATCGCTCCCGAGACCGCGGCGCATGCCGCCGGCACCGCGGCCCTGCTCCCGATGCTCGCGCTGGGCATCCCCGGTTCGCCGACGGCAGCGGTGCTGCTCGGCGGCCTGCTGATCTGGGGCCTGCAACCCGGCCCGCTGCTGTTCGTCGAACAGAAGGACTTCGTCTGGGGCCTGATCGCCACGATGTACCTGGGCAATCTGGCGGGACTGATCGTCGTGCTCACCACCGTGCCGCTGTTCGCCTCGATCCTGCGCATCCCGTTCTCGATCATCGCGCCGATCATCGTGGTGGTCTGCGCCATCGGCGCCTACACGGTGCACTCGGCCATGCTCGACGTGTGGTTCATGATGGCGTTCGGCATCATCGGCTACGTGTTCAAGAAGCTCGACTATCCGCTGGCGCCGCTGGTGCTCGCGCTGGTGCTTGGCGACAAGGCCGAAGACTCCTTCCGCCAGGCGATGCTGGTGTCGCAGGGCGACATGATGATCCTGGTGTCGAATCCGCTGGTGGGCACCATCACCGGGCTGGCCATCCTTCTTCTTCTGTGGCCGCTGCTCTCGCTCCTGGTTGCCAAGGTGCGAAAGCCGAAGAAGCCCGCCTTTGCCGTTGAACAACCGGTCGACTGATCATGCCCGTCATCGCACTCACGCAGGAAATGGGCTCGCTGTCGAAGGACGTCGCGCTACAGCTCTCCGACTCCGCAGGCCTGTCGGTCATGCGCAATGAAGTGGTCGAGAACGTCGCCGGCCGCATGCAGGTGCCGGCCAGCCTGATCCGCCGCCTGCGCGAAGGCAAGGCGGGCCTGGTCGAGCGTCTCTCCACCGACAAGGAACAGGTGGCGCTCTACAGCGCCGAGGAAGTGTTCGCGCAAGCCGAGCGCGGCAACGTGATCCTGCGTGGCTGGGGTGCCACCTGCCTGTTGCGGCCGGTGCAGCACGTGGTGCGCGTGCGCGTCACGCGTCCCCTGCCCTTGCGCGTCGACTGGCTGATGGAGCACCTGGGCACCGACGACCGCGAGTCGGCGGAAGCCGAAGTGCGCCGCAGCGACAACGCGCATGCGGCGCGAATGCATGCGCAGTTCGGCGTGACGTGGGGCGACCCGTTGCTTTATGACCTGGTGCTGAACACCGAGCGCCTGTCGGTCGAGACTTGCGTGTCGCAGATCGTTGCGCTGGCCGGGCGAGCGGAGTTCCAGGAAACCGCCGCTTCACTGGAAGTGCTGCAAGGCCTGGCGCTCAGCGCGCGTGTTCGTGCCGCTCTCAAATCAAATGCCTCCACCAGCGACGTCGACGTCGCCATCGACAGCCGCGGGGGGCGCGTGGTGCTGAAGGGCATCGTCGTGAACGACAAGGAGCGTTCCGAAACCGGACGCGTGGCGACGTCGGTGGCTGGTGCTGGGCAGGTGGATAACCAGTTGCGGTTGATGTCGGCTTCGCGAAGGTTCACGCACGCGAAGACTTAGTGCCGAGCCGGCGGGACGCGGCGCGACATCGAAGCAGTCTTAACGCAGAAGCCGCAGAAGTTGCGCAGAAACCGCAGAAGAACTCCCTAGAAGGTTTTTTCCGTGGCTTCTGCGTAACTTCTGCGGCTTCTGCGTTGAAATTCTCAACACCCGCACACGCCTCGCACACCCGCCCACCCTCAAATCTTCCCCCGCTGCTTCAACCGACTCAGCGTCTCCGCGGACAGATTCAGGTACGAAGCCAGTTCCTTCTTCGGAATCCGCTCGAACAACTCCGAATGTTTCCGCAAGAACCGCTTCACCCGCCCCGGTGCATTCAGCAGGTGCAGCGTGATCGTATGCGCCAGCACATCGCTCATCAGGTGCATCACCTCGTACTCGAACACCTGCTTCAACCCCGGGTGCCGCTCGATGAAAGCCACCCACTCGCGCAACGGTAACTTGGCGATCCGGGCGCGCGTGACACAGACGATGCTGTACGGCGCCGGGGTGCCCAGGCGCCAGGCGGCATAGCTGGTTTCCATCTGGCCTTCGTCGGCGAAGCGCAGGATCATCTCCTTGGCTTCCTGGTTGCTCACCACCCGCTTGAGGATGCCCTCGAGCACGAAGTACTGCTCCATCTCGTGCACGCCCTGGTGCAGCAACGCCTCGCCCTTCTGGCAATCGACGACCACCAGGTGCGGCTCGAGCTCCGCGATCTGGGCCGCCGTCATGCCCTTGAGCACGAGGTTGTGCGCCAGCTGCACGCGGATCACGTTTCTTTCGGGATGGTTTTCGATCGAAGACATGAAGCGGTCGTCAGGGAACCCCGAAATGGGCGGGTGCAATTTCTAGAAAATTGACCGCAGTCAAGAGGGAATGCGCAAGGCGATTCCTATCATAGCTCGCACACCCAAACTGGACTCTTCCCTATGAGCACCGACACCCAAGAGCGCCCCCAGACCGACGGTTTCCACCTGGTGATCGAGGCCCTCAAGCTCAACGACATCGACACCATCTTCGCGCTCCCGGGGATCCCGATCACCGACTTCCTGCGCATCTCGCAGGCCGAGGGCATGAAGGTCATCTCGTTCCGCCATGAGCAACAGGCCGGCAACGCCGCGGCCGCTGCGGGCTTCATCACGGGCAAGCCGGGCATCTGCTTCACGGTGTCCGCACCCGGCTTCCTGAACGGCCTGACGGCGCTGGCGAACGCCACCACCAACTGCTTCCCCATGATCCTGGTCTCCGGCTCCAGCGAGCGCGAGATCGTCGACCTGCAGCAAGGCGACTACGAGGAAATGGACCAGCTCGCCATCGCCAAGCCGCTGTGCAAGGCGGCGTTCCGCGTGCTGCACGCCGAAGACATCGGCGTCGGCATCGCGCGCGCCATCCGTGCCGCCGTGTCGGGCCGCCCCGGTGGTGTCTACCTCGACCTGCCCGCCAAATTGTTCGCGCAAGGCATGGACGCCGAAGCCGGCAAGAAGTCGCTCATCAAGGTGGTGGATGCGGCGCCCAGGCAGATCCCCGCGCCCGATGCCGTCCACCGCGCCATCGACCTGCTGAAGTCGGCGAAGAAACCGCTGGTGATCCTCGGCAAGGGCGCGGCGTATGCACAAGCCGATGCGGACATCAAGGCTTTCGTCGAGAAAAGCGGCATCCCCTACCTGCCGATGTCCATGGCCAAGGGCTTGCTACCGGACACCCACAGCCAGTCGGCATCGGCCACCCGCTCCTACGTTCTGGCAGAAGCCGACGTGGTGATGCTGGTCGGCGCCCGCCTGAACTGGCTGCTTTCGCACGGCAAGGGCAAGACCTGGGGCGGCGACAAGGCCGACACCCGCCAGTTCATCCAGATCGACATCTCGCCCACCGAGATGGACAGCAACGTGCCGATCGCCGCGCCGCTGGTCGGTGACGTCGGCTCCTGCGTGCAGGCGCTGCTGGCCGGCATGGGCAGCAACTGGGCCAAGCCCCCGGCCGAGTGGACGCAGGGCATTGCCGAGCGCAAGGACAAGAACATCTCGAAGATGGCCGAGACGCTGGCGCTGAACCCGAGTCCGATGAATTTCCACAGCGCGCTCAACGTGATCCGCAACCAGGTCAAGGCGCGTCCGGATGCCATCGTCGTGAACGAGGGCGCCAACACGCTGGACTTCGCCCGCTCCATCGTCGACATGTACGAGCCGCGCAAGCGACTGGACGTCGGCACCTGGGGCATCATGGGCATCGGCATGGGCTTCGCCATCGCAGCCGCAGTTGAAACCGGCAAGCCGGTGATCGCCATCGAAGGCGACAGCGCCTTCGGCTTCTCGGGCATGGAAGTCGAGACCATCTGCCGCTACAACCTGCCAGTGTGCGTGATCGTGTTCAACAACAACGGCATCTACAAGGGCACCGACAAGAACCCGCTCGGTACCGACATGGCCCCGACGCAATTCGTCAAGGGTGCGAAATACGAAATGATGATGCAGGCCTTCGGCGGTGTGGGTGTTGTCGCCCACAACCCGGCCGAGTTGGAGAAAGCCCTGACCGAAGCCATCAGCTCGGGCAAGCCCACCCTGATCAACGCCATCATCGACGAGAACGCCGGCACCGAAAGCGGCCGCATCACCAGCCTGAATCCGCAAAGCGCGAAAAAGAAGTAACCCGACCACTCCAAGGAGAAATCAAATGAGCGACAAACCCCTCAACGGCATCAAGATCATCGACTTCACGCACGTGCAGGCCGGCCCGGCATGCACCCAGATGCTGGCGTGGTTCGGCGCGGACGTGATCAAGGTCGAGCGTCCCGGCTCCGGCGACGTCACCCGCACGCAGTTGCAGGACATCCCGAACGTCGACGCGCTGTACTTCACCATGCTCAACAGCAACAAACGCTCGCTGACGCTGGACACCAAAAAAGCCCTCGGCAAGGAAGTGCTCGAGAAGCTGATTCGCGAGTCGGACGTCATGGTCGAGAACTTCGGCCCCGGCGCGCTCGACCGCATGGGCTTCACCTGGGAACGCATCCAGGAACTCAACCCCAAGATGATCCTGGCCTCGGTCAAGGGCTTCTCGGACGGCCACCACTATGAAGACCTGAAGGTCTACGAAAACGTGGCGCAGTGCGCCGGCGGCGCCGCATCGACCACCGGCTGGTGGAAGGGCGAGAACTCGCAGCCGACCATCTCGTCTGCCGCTCTGGGCGACAGCAACACCGGCATGCACCTGGCCATCGGCATCCTGACGGCCATCATCGGCCGCCAGCAGTCCGGCAAGGGTCAGAAGGTGGCCGTGTCCATGCAGGACAGCGTGATCAACTTGTGCCGCGTCAAGCTGCGCGACCAGCAGCGCCTGGACCGCCTGGGCTTCCTGGAAGAGTATCCCCAGTACCCGCACGAGATGGACGCGTTCAAGGACAAGGTCGTGCCGCGCGGCGGCAATGCCGGCGGCGGCGGCCAGCCGGGCTGGATCCTGAAGTGCAAGGGCTGGCAGACCGACCCCAACGCCTACATCTACTTCACGGTGCAAGGCCACGCCTGGGCCCCGATCTGCGACGCC
>JBKJMY010000360.1:0-5021 GCA_046596115.1 Arenimonas sp. | reverse complement strand
GCACTCAACCATGCCGGCGGCATGGATCCCGAGCCCAACCTGCTGGTGATCCTCAACGACAACCGGATGTCGATCTCCGAAAACGTCGGCGGCCTGACCAAGATGCTCGGCCGGCTGATGAG
Source organism: Arenimonas sp. (assembly GCA_046596115.1). Taxonomy (GTDB): domain Bacteria; phylum Pseudomonadota; class Gammaproteobacteria; order Xanthomonadales; family Xanthomonadaceae; genus Arenimonas. The sequence goes on along the minus strand of JBKJMY010000360.1, from coordinate 4,899 downwards.
CTCGCGCACGATGAACGCGGTGCGCGAGGGCGGCAAGAAATTGCTCGGCGACAAGCGCAAGCCGACCGCGCGCTTCATCCGGCGCTGGGAGGAACACTGGAAGGGCATGCTGGTGCCGTCCACGCTGTTCGAGGAAATGGGCTTCCACTACAGCGGGCCGATCGACGGGCACGACATCCCGGCGCTGGTGAAAGCGCTGCGCACGCTGCAGGGTCTCAAGGGTCCGCAACTGCTGCACGTGATCACCACCAAGGGCAAGGGCTTCGAGCTCGCCGAAGGCGACCAGATCGAATACCACGCGGTGTCGCCGTTCGACCCCGCCATCGGCATCGTCAAGAAGGATGCTCCGGCCAAGCTGACCTATACCCAGGTATTCGGCGACTGGCTGTGCGACATGGCCGCGGCCGACGAGCGCCTGCTCGGGATCACTCCCGCGATGCGCGAAGGCTCTGGCCTGGTGCGTTTTTCAAAGGAGTTTCCGGCGCGTTACTTCGACACCGCCATCGCCGAACAGCATGCGGTGACGCTGGCTGCGGGCATGGCCTGCGAGGGCGCGAAACCGGTCGTCGCGATCTATTCCAGCTTCCTGCAACGCGCCTACGACCAGTTGATCCACGACGTCGCCCTGCAGGATCTCGACGTGCTGTTCGCGATCGACCGCGGTGGCGTGGTCGGCCCCGATGGCGCGACGCATGCGGGAAGCTTTGACCTCAGCTACCTGCGCTGCATCCCGAACATGGTGGTGATGGCGCCAGCCGACGAGAACGAATGCCGGCAGATGCTCAGCACCGGATTCGCCCATGCCGGCCCCGCCGCGGTCCGCTATCCGCGCGGCAGCGGACCCGGCGTGCCCGTGCAGGCATCGCTGGACACGCTCGAGATTGGCAGGGGCCAGGTTCGCAGGCGTGGGCGGGGCATCGCCCTGCTTGCGTTCGGCGCGATCGTCCCGGCGGCGGAAGCGGTCGCGGCCGAGCTGTCGCTGACCTGCGCCAACATGCGCTTCATCAAGCCGCTCGATCGCGATCTCGTGCTGGAACTGGCGCGCAGCCACGATGGCCTGGTCACCCTCGAGGACAACGCGGTGATGGGCGGCGCCGGCAGCGCAGTCAGCGAATTGCTCCAGGCCGAGGGCATCGACCTGCCGGTGCTTCAGCTGGGCTTGCCGGATGCCTGGCTCGAGCACGCCAGCCGGGATGACCTGCTCGCCCTCAGCGGGTTGGACGTCGCAGGCATCCGCGCCTCGGTGCTGGCACGCTGGCCGCAGCTGGGCACGACACCCGTTCGGGCCGCAAGCTGAACGGCGTGGCGAACGGTTCCGGGTTTCCAGCCGGCGTTCAGCAATTTTGACTTGTGGGCGACACCAACTTGGGTTCCAATCCGGAATGAAGGTCATGGATGATCGCCTAGCCACGGAGTCGTCATGTCGGTGCGATTCGCGACGCTGAGCCTGTGCCTGATTGGGTTCGCCGCCCCGGCCGCGTGCATGGCCGATGCCAGCACACCGCTGCGACTGGCGCTGGACGCCGAGCCGGCGCGGCCGATGCCGGCGAACAAACGCCATGCAATGGGCGCCATACCCAATCGCGCACCCGTGGCCGTGAATACACCGGGTATTGGTCGTCAGGCGATGCTGAGCCTGCTGGCAGAACCCGATGCAAGCGGCGCGAACGACGCTGCGATCGCCACCGACTCATCCGGGTTCCGGTTCAAACGCCAGGGCAATATCGGGCGCGATATCGGGCAAAGTTACAAGAACATGTGCGACCGTGCCTCGCGTCACATCTGGGATGATCCGGCCGGCAGGCGCGTGCGCTTCGACGTTGCCGGAAAACCGGGCCTCGCGTTCGAAATCCCGCTGCACTGAGCGATTGCCCGGTACTTGGATTGCCCGGTACTTGGATTACCCGGTACTTGAATTGCTCCGCACTTAATCGGTGCCGGCCCAGCGCCCGCCGCTGATCCGATCCCGCCCTTCCAGGTCCTGCCACGTGGCAACGTCGGCATAGCCTGCGGCCTGCAGGCAGGCGCGCACGGCTGCACCCTGCGCCATTCCATGTTCCATCAGCAATTCGCCCTGGGCGCGAAGGTGGCCGCGCGCGGCGATGGTGATTGCCTCGATCGACTCCATGCCCGTCGGCCCCGACACCAGGGCGGCGCGAGGCTCATGTCGCAGGTTGGCAAGATGCGGATCGGCATCGGCAAGATACGGTGGATTCGACAGCACAAGGTCGAAGCGTTCGCCGGCAACCGGGGAAAACCAGTCGCCCTCAAGCAGGCGCAACGCAAGGCCGAGTTGCGCCGCGTTTACAGCGGCGACGGCCAGTGCTTCGGGCGCGGCGTCCACGCCCGTGACGCGCGCGAGGGGACGCTCACTGGCGATGGCCAGCGCGATCGCGCCACTTCCGGTTCCCAGGTCGATCACATCGCAACGCGCGCCCGGCGCGATTCGCTCCAGCGCGAGTTCGACCAGGCGCTCGGTCTCCGGGCGCGGCACCAGGGTCGCTGCGCCCAGCATGAGGTCGAGCGACCAGAACTGTTGCCGCCCGAGGATCAGTGCGACCGGCTCGCCATCGCGGCGGCGTTGCAGCATCGTGTCGAAGCGCGCGAGGGTGTCGGTGCCCGGAGCCAGGTCGTCATGGGCAAACAGCCAGGTGCGTGATTGGCCGATTGCGGCGGCCAGCAGCAGTTCGGCATCGGCGCGCGGCGAGTCGCCCGGCAGCATGGCCGCAGCGCGTTGCAGGATGTCGCGCAGCGGAGTGGCTGGCATGCCGATGCCCGCGAAGGATGTGCCGGAATGATACCGGCCCGGGGCCGCGCCGATTGTCGGCACCTTGGGGCCGCCCTGGCTGGGCCCGCCGGCGCTCTGCCTGCGTCATCGTTGCAAGCCCGAGCCCATTTGTAAGAGTGATTGTATTCATCATTACAATAGGAATAAGCTATCATTCATGAACCTGCGCGACCTTCGCTACCTGGTGAGCCTGGCCGACCTTCGGCATTTCGGTCGGGCCGCGAGCGCCTGTCACGTCAGCCAGCCGACCTTGTCCACCCAAGTGCGCAAGCTCGAGGACGAACTCGGTGTGACCTTGGTCGAGCGCGCCCCGCGCCAGGTGATGTTCACGGCGGTGGGGCTGGAAATCGTCGAGCGCGCGCGACGCGTGCTGGCCGATGTCGAGCAGTTGCGCGAGGCTGCCCGCCGCACCACAGATCCGGAAGCAGGCTCGCTTCGACTGGGGATTTTCCCGACCCTGGGTCCCTACCTGCTGCCGCATGTCGTACCAAATATCCGCGCACGCTTCCCGCGCCTGGAGCTGCTGCTGGTTGAGGAAAAGACGGAACTGTTGCTCGGCATGCTGCGCGATGGCAGGCTCGATGCCGCCGTGCTCGCCCTTCCCCTGCACGAGGACTGGCTGGAGTGCGAGCACTTGTTTGAAGAACCCTTCCTGCTCGCGCTCCCGGTTGACCACCCGCTGGCGGACAAGCATGACCTGACCCTGTCACAGCTGTCGGACCAGCACTTGCTGCTGCTCGAGGACGGCCATTGCCTGCGCGACCAGGCGCTCGAAGTCTGCGCGCTCGCAGGCGCCGGCGAGAAGGAAGGATTCCGCGCCACCAGCCTGGAAACGCTGCGCCAGATGGTGTCCGCCGGTGTCGGCATCACCCTGCTACCGGTGCTCGCAGTGAAGCCGCCGGTTCCGCCTCAGGACAGCCTGCGCCTGGTCAATTTCCGCGATCCACCGCCGAGCCGACGCGTGGCCATGGTCTGGCGCCGCAGTTCGGCCCGCAGCGAATTCCTGGGTGCGATGGCCGCAGTCCTGCGCGACCTGCCCCCCGATCTGCTGCGCACACCGGCCTGAGCTGCGATGCCACGCTGGCTCTGGCTCGTGTTATTCCTGCTGACGGCCACGCTGGTACTGGCCGGACATCGCGGCGGGCGCGCACCCATCCAGGCCATGTCGCCGGCCGGCGTCAACTGCCCGATGCCGCAGGCGACTCTCAATCCCGATCTGCCGCTGCAGTCTCCGGTCGGTTCGAGGTTTGCGGCCTTCCGCCTCGGCCAGGCGCAGATTTCGCCGCTGGCGGGCTTCAGCCTGCAGGCGCGGGTCCTGCATCGGGAGGACTATCACTTCGGGACCGAGTCGCATTACTCCCCAACCGACCTGGCACTGGGATGGGGCGCGATGGCTGCGCCGGGCCTGGCCGATCGCCTGCATGTCTCCCAGGGTGGCCGCTGGTTCCGCTATCGCTGGGACACGCCGGCGCCGCCGCTGGACCTGGGCGTGATCATCGGCAGCAGCAGCAACATGCACATGGTGCCGGCCGACGATGCGGTGGCGCGCGCACTGGCGTCGGTACGCGCAGACGACACCGTGCGCATCGAAGGTTGGTTGATCCGCATCGACCAGGACGATGGCTGGCACTGGCAAAGTTCGATGTCGCGCGATGACTCGGGCGCAGGTGCCTGCGAGCTGGTGCTGGTGTGTTCGATCCGCCCGCTCTGACCTCGATGGCCCCCGCCGCAACAGCGCCGCGCCGGACACACTAGGCGCGCGGCGGACACACTAGGCGCGCGGCGGCTAGATTAGGCGCGCGGCGGCTCGGCATTCGCGCCTTCCTGCCAGGCAACGAACGCCGGCAGCGCAAAAATCGTCGCCATGTAGGCGCGCGTCTCCGCATCCACGGGCACGCCGTAGCCGCGCAGGCGCACGCACACCGGCGCGAACATGGCATCGACGATGCCGAAATCCCCACACAGAAATCCGCGCTCGTCGCCATGCCGAGCACGCAGCCAGGACCATAGCGCCTGGAGGCGGGCAACCTCGCGTGACACCGCGTCATCCCAATGCGGCGCCTCGGGCTTGCGCAGGCTGTTGAATGGAAGCTGGGTACGCAGCGCTGCAA
>JBKJMY010000358.1:0-4876 GCA_046596115.1 Arenimonas sp. | reverse complement strand
ATTCCCCGAGACTACCCGCCCCCGCCAGTGCCTTCAACGAAAACGGCCCCGCAGGGGGCCGTTCGTTACATCCTGCAGTCAGCCAGGATCAGTCGTCGCCGCCCTTGCTGAGGTCGTCGTCGACCACTTCCGCGGCGGCCCATTCCAGCGCCTCGCGTTCGGCGCGCTCGCGCTCGATCTTCTCGACTTCATCAATCAGGCCCTGGTCGATCTTGCGCGCGGCGATCTCGCGCAGCGCCATGACGGTGGGCTTGTCCTGATTCTCGCTGTTGTCCAGGGTTGGCTCGACGCCGGTCGCCAGCTGGCGGGCACGCTTGGAGGCCATCAGGACCAGTTCGAAGCGGTTATCTACAACGGCGAGGCAATCTTCAACGGTAATGCGGGCCATGGTGTCTCCAGGGGCGGGTCGGCGGCGGACGGCGGCCTGCGAAATCAAGGGCTTGCGTGGAACCGGGCATTATACCCGCAGCAGGGTCTCAATCAAACTGGCATGCCGCGCCTGCTGGATCGCCCGGCGCTGGCGGCTGGCCAGGAAGATCGCCTGCATCTCCCGCACCGCCTGCTCGAAGACGTCGTTCACGATCACGAAGTCGAACTCGGCGTAGTGGCTCATTTCCTCGCGGGCGGCCGAAAGCCGCTGGGCGATCACCGCTTCGCTGTCCTGGCCCCGGCTGCGCATCCGGGCCTCGAGCGCTTCCCGGGACGGCGGCAGGATGAACACGCTCAGGGCATCGGGCAGTTGGCCCCGGACCTGTTTGGCGCCCTGCCAGTCGATTTCCAGCAGGACATCGTGGCCGGCGGCCAACTGGGGCTCGACCGACTGCCGCGCCGTGCCCTTGTAGTCGCCGTGGACAAGCGCGTGCTCGAAAAAGTCGCCGGCGGCGATCATCCGCTCGAACTCGGCCTTGTCGATGAAGTGGTAATGCTGGGCATGGCGCTCTCCCGGCCGTGCCGCGCGCGACGTGTAGGAAATGGACAGGGCAATGCCCGGCGTGTCCTTGAGCACCGCGTTGACGATGCTGGACTTGCCCGCGCCCGAGGGCGCCGCGACGATGAACAGGGTGCCGCGCGCCTGGCTCATTCGAGGTTCTGCACCTGTTCGCGCAATTGTTCAATAAGCACTTTGAGGTCAACGGCGGCCTGGGTGGTGCGCGAATCCACCGACTTGGAGCCGAGCGTATTGGCCTCGCGGTTGAATTCCTGCATCAGGAAGTCGAGGCGTCGGCCCACGGCCTCGGGCAGGTCCAGCACCCGCCGGGCCTCGCCGACGTGGCTGGCAAGGCGGTCAAGCTCCTCGTCGACGTCGATCTTCTGCAGGTTCAGCACAACCTCCTGTTCGAGCCGGCCCGGGTCAAGCGGCAGCTTGAGGTCGGCCAGTCTGGTCTCGAGCTTGGCGCGCAAGGCGATGCGAATCTCCGGCAGCCACTGCTTGAACTGGCCGGCGATGCGCTCGATGCCATCCAGGCGCTCGCGCATGCCGACCGCCAGGCTGGCGCCTTCACGCTCGCGCGCGGCGCTGAACTCGGCCAGGGTCTGTTCGAGCAGCTCGAGCGCTTCCGATTGCAGGCCGGCCGCATCCACGGCGTCTTCCTGCACCACGCCGGGGAAGCGCAGCAATTCGACGAAGTCGATACGCATGTCCGGGAAGCGCGGGTGCAGCTTGCGCGCAAGCAAAGACAGTTGGTCGAGCAAGCCATCATCCACCACCAGCGCGGCACGCTCGCCGGGTGCTGGCCGCAGGCGGATCGCCAGGTCCACCTTGCCGCGGGCGACCTTGCGGGCGACGCGTTCGCGCAGCTGGTTCTCGATCGGCCGCAACTCTTCGGGCAGGCGCAGCGACAGTTCCAGGTAGCGATGGTTGACCGCGCGCAGTTCGCAGGCCAACTGGCCACCGGTGGCAGCGCGCTCGCAGGCGGCAAAGGCAGTCATGCTGCGGATCATGGCGGTGGACTCGTCCGGTCGGCCGGTTTGGGCCGGAGGCGAATGTTAATCTACACGGCCCGCTTCTGCCGGAACCTGCCCATGACCACCGTTGTCCGTCCCAGCGGCCGCGCCTACGACCAGCTGCGGGAGGTCCGCATCGAGCGCAACTTCACGCGCCATGCCGAAGGTTCGGTCCTGATCAGCTTTGGCGACACCCGCGTGCTGTGCAACGCCAGCGTCGAGTCGCGCATCCCCGGCTTCCTGCGCGGCAAGGGCGAGGGCTGGGTGACCGCCGAGTACGGCATGCTGCCCCGTTCCACCAATGACCGCATGAACCGCGAAGCCGCCAGCGGCAAGCAGGGCGGCCGGACGCTGGAGATCCAGCGCCTGATCGGCCGCTCGCTGCGCGCCTGCGTGGACCGGCGCGCCCTGGGCGAGCGCACCATCACCCTGGACTGCGACGTGCTGCAGGCCGACGGCGGCACCCGCACCGCCGCGATCACTGGCGCCTATGTGGCGCTGTGTGATGCGGTGGCCGTACTGCACAAGCGCGGCGACATCACGCGCAATCCGATCATTGGCGCGATCGCCGCCGTCTCGGTGGGCATCTACAAGGGCCAGCCGGTGCTCGACCTGGACTACATCGAAGATTCCGGCTGCGATACCGACATGAACGTCGTGATGAATGACGGTGGCGGCTTCATCGAGGTGCAGGGTACTGCCGAGGGCCACGCCTTCCGGCGCGCTGAAATGGACCAGATGCTGGCGCTGGCCGAGTTCGGGGTGAAGGAACTGGTCGTGCGCCAGCGCGCGGCGCTCGGCGAAGCCTGAGCCTTCGGCGTGCGGGAACTCGTGCTCGCCAGTTCCAACAGCGGCAAGCTGGCCGAACTCGCGCCGCTGCTTGCCGATGCCGGCTTCATCCTGCGCACGCAAGGCGAGTTCAACGTCACCGACGCGGTCGAAGATGGATTGAGCTTCGTCGAGAACGCCATCATCAAGGCACGCCACGCCAGCGCGGCCACGGGCCTGCCTGCGCTGGGCGACGACTCCGGAATCCTCGTCGATGCACTTGGTGGCGCACCCGGCCTGTACAGCGCGCGCTATGCCGGCAGCCATGGAGACTCGGCGGCCAACGTGGAAAAATTGCTTGGAGCACTGCACGATGTCCGTGGCCAGGCACGCAGCGCGCGCTTCCACTGCACGCTGGTGCTGGTGCGCGATGCGCACGATGCGTGTCCCCTGATCGCCGAAGGAACCTGGGAAGGACGCGTGCTTGACGCGCCACGCGGGAGCGGCGGCTTTGGCTATGACCCGGTGTTCTTCGATCCAGTGCTTGGCCAGGGCGCCGCGGAGCTGCCCGATGATGTGAAGAACCGGGTCAGCCATCGCGGCCAGGCGATCGCGCGTTTGCGCGCGCTGCTGGCTTCCGTAACGCTTCCATAATCCACGCCCACTGCCCGATGCTGATCCCGCCGCCACTCGCGCTGTACATCCACATTCCGTGGTGCGTGCGCAAATGCCCGTACTGCGATTTCAATTCGCATGGCCAGCAGGGCGCGCTTCCGATCGATGCGTATGTGTCGGCATTGGTCGCCGACCTGGAGCAGGACTTACCCCTGGTCTGGGGCCGCACCGTGCACAGCGTGTTCTTCGGTGGCGGCACGCCCAGCCTGTTTCCGCCCGAAGCGATCGGCGCAATCCTCGACGCTGCATCTTCGCGGCTGCGCTTCGCGCCGGGCGCGGAAATTACCCTCGAGTGCAATCCGGGTACCGCCGAACACGGCCGCTTCGAAGGCTATCGCGCCGCCGGCGTGAACCGGATCAGCTTCGGCGTGCAAAGTTTCGATGACGGTTGCCTGCAACGGCTGGGACGCATCCACGACAGCGCGGAGGCCGAAGCAGCAGTCCAGCTGGCGCGTGCGGCTGGCTTCGAAAACTTCAACCTCGACCTGATGTACGCACTACCCGGCCAGACCCTGGCAATGGCGCGCGAGGACGTGCGCCGCGCACTCAACCTGTCGCCCGCGCATGTCTCGCATTACCAGCTGACGCTCGAGCCGAACACCGCGTTCGCCGCGCGCCCGCCAGCCGGCATCCCGGCCGAGGACGAGGCCTGGGACATCCAGGAAGCCTGCATCGATGACCTCGCAGCCGGCGGCTTCCACCAATACGAGGTCTCCGCCTATGCGCGCGCCGGGCGGCAGTGCGCGCACAACCTCAATTACTGGCGCTTCGGCGACTACCTGGGCATCGGTGCCGGTGCCCACGGAAAGATCAGTTCGGGCGCCGAGCAGCGCATCCTGCGCCGCTGGAAGCTGAAGAATCCACGCGATTATCTCGCCGCTGCCGCATCCCCGGCGCGCATCGGCGGCGACGAATTCCTGTCCGATGTGCAACGCCCATTCGACTACATGCTCAATGCGCTGCGCCTGGTGGAGGGCTTTGCACTGGCAGACTTCGAGTCACGCACCGGGCTACCGCGCGAGGTCATCGCGCCACAACTGGAGACCGCATCTGCACGCGGCTGGCTGGTACCGACCGATACCGATGGCCATCACCTGGCCCCGACCGAACTTGGGCGCCGGTTCACCAATGACGTGGTATCGCTATTCCTGACTGATTGACCTGACTGATTGATCTGACTGATTGACCAGCCAGAGTGACCTGATCGAATGACCTGATCGAATGATCTGCAAGCGAGGCGCGCCATGCTCGACAGCCTGACCATCCGCTGCCCGTTCTGCGGCGAGCGCTTCGAAGCCATCGTCGATGGCTCGGGCGGCGATGCCGAATACATCGAGGATTGCCCGGTGTGCTGCCGCCCGATCCACATGCAGCTGCGCGAGGGTGATGACGGCGCGTTCGGGCTGGATGCCGACCGCGACGAATAGGCTGCGGCCCGCTGGCTGGCTGGCTGGCCGGCACGGCCATCAGCGCATGGAAATTGCATTGC
>JBKJMY010000184.1:0-7877 GCA_046596115.1 Arenimonas sp. | reverse complement strand
CCGCGCCTTCGGGCTTGCGTAGCCGTCGGTCGGCCAGTCGCGACTGGCGCAGCCTGGTTTCCGCAGAGGCCACCGCTTCCGACCCTGGGCTCCAGCGTCGCGCCTTGGCCAGCGACGTTTCCGCGGCGCGGAAGTGGAAGTCGGCCGCCTCGTGTTGCGCGCGTGCGGACATCGCCACCGCGGCGCGATCCAGGCCAGCCTGGACGGTGGCTGCGTCCGCGCCTTGTTCCTGCAGTTGCAGGTAGCGGCGTGCTGCGCTGTCGATACGTCCGGCGCGATGGTCATCGCGGGCCTGGGCGAACGCTCTGGTCTGCTCGGCCTGGCGACGGCCCAGCGCTTCGCCCAGCCGTCCCTGCACAGGCGGCAAGTCCAGGTGTCCCGGGTCGGCTGCCACCACGGCGGCGACCAGCGCCTGGGCGCGATCCAGGTCATCGGCCAACAAGGCCGCGTCGGCGCGCCGCAGCCTGCGCGACAGCAGTGCGGACCGCGCATCGATCGTCACGGCATTGCCGGGATCCACGCGCAAGGCGCGGGTCAGCAGCGCCAGCGCAGCATCCTCGTCGACACCCGCGGCCGAGGCCTGCGCAAGCAGTGCCTGCACGTTTTCACCGGCATGCTCGCGATCACGAAGCCGTGCGCGCAGCGCCTGCAGCTGGACCGTCGGTGCGGACATCGCCTCGGCCAACCCCAGGCGCGCGTTGGCCCGTTGGACATCACCGGCGTCCAGCGCACGCTGGGCGTCGATGATGGCTGCATCACGCACCGATTCCAGGCCCTGCCGTGCACCCATCTGGTCCGGGTCGGCGGCAAGCACCGCCTCGAACAATTCGCGCGCGCCGCGGCCATCGGGCGAGCTCAACGCGCCCCTGGCCAGCGCGGCCTGTGCAAGTTCAAGTTGCCGGTTCAGTCGTGGATCCGGCACCAGGCGTTCACTGAGCCAGCTCCGGCCGACGACAAGCACGGCGGCGATAACCGCGAGCGCGACCAGCCAGCCACGCCAGCGTCGCAGCCAGTCAGCCAAGCCGTCGCGCATCCTGCACTCCCGGCACCGCATCGAGCTTGCCCAGCAACTTGCTGAGCTGGCCGAAATCACCGACCCGCAGGTTGAGCCGCAACTCGACCAGCCCGCGCGCATCATCGGCCTGCGAATGGATTGCAAGGATGCTGACATCCGCTTGCGCGATCACATTGGTCACGTCCTTGAGCAACCACTTGCGATCAAAGGCACGCACCTGCACACCAACTTCATAGCGGCTTGACTCGCCCTGGCCCCAGTTAACCGGCAGCTCGCGTTCGGGCTGCGCTGCAAACAGATGCTGCACGCTGGCGCAGCCGCGTCGGTGGATGCTCACGCCACGCCCGCGGGTCAGGTAGCCGACGATCGGGTCGCCCGGCACCGGTTGGCAGCAGCGCGCCAGTTGCGAGAGCAGGTTGCCCACGCCTTCGACGGTGAACCGGCTGGAGCGGCCATCGTTGCGCGGTGGTGGTGGTGGCAGAGTCGGCAGGCGGGACTTGTCGAGCGACTTCGCGGGCTGGGCCGCCGCCAACTGTGCCTGCGCGTACTCATGCAGGGCGCGACTGACCTGACTCGACCCGATGTCGCCCAAGGCCAGCGCCAGTTGCAGGTCTTCCACCGACGCCACGCGAAACCGCTCCAGCACCGGCGAAAGATCGGCCTGCAGCATCGCAACGCGGCGCAACTCCTTGTCGAGCATGTCGCGCCCGTCTTGCAGGTTGCGGGCGCGGTCGAGCTTGTGGAACCAACTGCGCACCTTGTCGCGGGCGCGCGAGCTGGCCAGGTATCCATTGTTGGCGACCAGCCAATCACGGCGGGGTTCGCCCGTCTTGCTGGTAAGTATCTCGATCCGGTCACCGCTTGCCGGTTGGTAGTCGAGCGGCACGATCCTGCCGTTGACCTTGGCGCCGCGGCAGCGATGCCCGACTTCGGTATGCACGTGGTAAGCGAAGTCGAGCACGGTGCCGCCTTGTGGCACGTCCACCACTTCGCCGCGCGGCGTCAGCAGGTAGATCCGGTCCTCGACCAATTCGGTGTTGAAGCCCGACAGCAAGCTGGTGTCCTCGTCGCCCTCGCGCGGCGCATCAAGCAACTGCCGCATCCACGCGACCTTGCGCTCGAAACTCGCCTCGGCCTTGCCGCCTTCCTTGTAGCGCCAGTGCGCGGCGACGCCGAGCTCGGCGTGTTCGTGCATGGCGTGGGTACGGATCTGCACCTCGAGCGTCCGGCCCTCGGGACCAAGCACCGCCGTGTGCAGCGAGCGGTAGTCATTGCCCTTCGGGCGCGCAATGTAGTCGTCGAACTCGTTGGGTACCGGCGCCCACAACTGATGCACCAGCCCGAGCGCGGCGTAGCAATCGGCCACGTCGTCGACCAGCACGCGCACCGCACGGATGTCATACAACTCGCTGAACTCCAGGCCCTTGCGCTGCATCTTCTTCCAGATGCTGAAGATATGCTTGGCGCGCCCGTCCACATCGGCCGCGATGCCCGCCTCCGCAAGCGTGGCGCGGATCTTGTGCTTGGCCTCGTCGATGAATTTTTCCCGCCCCGTGCGTTTCTCGTCGAGCAGGCGGGCGATGCGCTGGTAGATCTCAGGCTGCAGGTAGCGGAACGCCAGGTCTTCAAGCTCCCACTTGAGCTGCCAGATGCCGAGCCGGTTCGCCAGCGGGGCGTGGATGTCGGCCGTGATGCGGGCCAGCGCGCGCTGGTCCTGCTCCGGCGCCGTGACTGCGGCGCGCAGGGCCACGACCTGCACCGACAACAGCACCAGCACCACGCGCAGGTCGCGGATCAGCGCGAGCAACAGGCGTCGCAAGCCCTCCGCGCTGCCGCCTTCGTGCTGGGCATGCAGGCTCCACACCTGTTCGGCCGCCTGCAGCCCATCGAGCAGTGCACGCACGCCCGAGTCCTTGGCCAGCGCAGGCTGGATGCGCTCGCGCAACGCCGGTGACAGGTGCGCGATCGCGGCCAGTTGCACTTCCGGGTCGGCGCGAAGTTGCTCCAGGGTGGCCAACACGGGCGCCAGCGCGTCGGGCACCGGGCCGCGATAAGCAGCCATCGCCGCCCGAACCGGAAGCACGGCCGCCGTGTCGGCATGGAGTGCGAGCCAATCGGTCAGGAATTGAGGTTGTGGTTGCGCCAAGTTAGTCACAAGCGGGTTGTCACGCAGGAGTTGTCAGGCAGGGATTGGCACGAGAGGGCTGTCACGAGTGGATTGTCATGCAGGAGTCGACACGCGGGAATCGGCAGGAAATCCCGGCCCAAGTTAGCGGCTGCGTGTTGAGCGTACAAGTCAGGGCGCTGGCTGGCGTTCAGCGGCAACGACGATCAGGACGGCGCCAGTTGTTCCAGCTGCCGCGCCAGTCGCTTGGGCGACACGGCGCGCCGGGTGCCCAGCTCCTGTGCGAACACCTGCACGCGCAGTTCCTCCAGGTCATGCTGGAAGGCGCGCCAGGCATCGGGCAAGGGGCCTTCGGCCTGCGCTCGCCGCAGCGCGTCGGCAAATGGCGCCAGTTCGAGCATCCGCGCCTGGTCGCGTACCGGATCGGCCAAGGCACGCTCCAGTCGCAGGGCCGCGGCCTTCAGGTAACGTGGAAACTCGCTGAGCAGGGCTGCCGGCGTATCGCGCAGGAAGCCGGGCCGGACCAGGCTCGACAGGTGCGCCTGGATGTCGCCGAGGTTGCCGCTGGCCCAGCCGAGCAGCTCCGATTCCAGCCGGGGCTTGGTTTGCGCGTAGGCGGCAAGGATGGCTTCGGCAAGTTGCAGGCGCTGCATGGATTGCGCAAACAGATCGCGCCGGATCGTCTCGCAAAGTGTCAGGAATCGCCCCCGGTCGCGCACTGCATCGGTGCGCTCGTCCCCGAGCGCGTTCTCGAACGTCGCGGCGAGGGCGGCCTCGACGATATCCTCGCGAAGGCGCTCGGAATTCTCGATCGCGGCGTACAACAGGCCGAGCTTGGGCGACACCGGCAACTGCTTGCGCGCCTGCTTGATCGCATCTGCCAGCCCGATCCGCGCAAGGCGGCGCACGCCGCGGGCGTGTTCTTCATGCGCCTGCGCGGCGTCGGCGAAAACATCCAGCGCGACGCTGTCCTCGCGGTCGACCAGCGCCGGGTAGGCCGGCACGCCGGCAGCGCCATCGAGCACGCGCGGGATGGGCTCGTCGGGGAATTCGCGCAGGCCCGATCGGGCCAGGCGCTCGCCGGCGCTGGCCGCGAAGGCACGCTCGGCGTCGGCGCCAAAGCGCAACGTCAGCGCCGCCAGATCACGTGAGGTCGCCAGCACCTTGCCGTCGCGGTGGGCCAGCCGCAGGTTGATGCGCAGGTGCGGGGCGAGCGAGGCCTCGTCGAAGTCCAGCGCCTGCACCGGTGCGCCGGTCGCGCGGGTGAGGAAGCGCGCCATGGTTCCGGGCAAACCGTCGGCCTCGGGCTGCGGATGCGCCTGGGCAAAGGCGCGGGCAAAATCCGGTGCGGGCACGTAATTGCGACGCAGCGCCTTGGGCAGGCTGCGGATCAGTTCGGTGGCCTTTTCCTCGACCAGGCCAGGCACCAGCCAGCCCAGCCGCACCGGATCGAGTGCCTTGAGCAGGTGCAGGGGAACATCCAGCGTGACGCCATCGTCTTCGCTACCCGGCCCGAAGCGATAGTGCAGCGCCAGCCGCACATCACCCAGGGCAAAGTATTTCGGGAACCGGTCGGCCTCGCTGCCTTCGCCGGGCAGCAAGTCGACCAAGCTCCATTCCAGCGCGCGGCGCTTGTCGGCCGGCAGCTTTCCGCTCCAGGCATCGAGGCCCTGCACGGAATTGATCTCCGGCGGAATGCGGTCGAAGTACCAGCGTGCCTGCCAATCCTCATCGGCGATCAGGCCGGCGCGGCGTTGCTTGGCCTCTTCCTCGTTGGCCTTTTCCAGCGTGGCCAGGTTGCGCGCGACGAAGCCCGCACGCGTGTTGATCTCGCCGGTCAACAGCGCCTGGCGCACGAAAATCTCCCGCGCCTCGGCCGGATACAGGCCGCCGTAATGAACCGGCCGCTTCGGTGCCAGCACCAGCCCGAACAGACTCACCTGTTCGGAACCGATCACCCGGCCCTGCGCCCGCGACCAGTGCGGATCGAAATGCTTGCGCGCCAGCAGGTGCGGCAATTGCGCGATCACCCAATCGGGCTCGATCCGCGCACCCATCAGGCCCCAGACGCGCTGGGTGTCGAGCATCGTCGCCACCATCAACCAGGCCGGCGGCTGCCGGCTCAATGGCGAGCCGGGGAAGATCTGGAAGCGGCGCTGGCGCGGCGCTTCGTACATGCCCTTCT
Source organism: Arenimonas sp. (assembly GCA_046596115.1). Classification (GTDB taxonomy): domain Bacteria; phylum Pseudomonadota; class Gammaproteobacteria; order Xanthomonadales; family Xanthomonadaceae; genus Arenimonas. The sequence continues at coordinate 2,552 of JBKJMY010000184.1, read as the reverse complement.
CGACTTTGTGGCCAATCTGGGTCGGCAATCCGGCAATCAGCGCGCGGTGCAGGATGACGGCATCCGCCGGCGCATCGTTCAACGTCCAGCCCAACTCCTCGCACACCAGCAGCAGTTGGCGATGCAACTCGCGCCATTCGCGCATGCGCAGGAAACCCAGGAAGTTCTTTTCGGTCCAGGCGCGCAGTTTCGATTGGGTCAGTTCTTCGTGCGCGACCCGATAGGCGTCCCATAGCTTGAGCACGCCAGCGAACTCCGATGCCGGATCGGCGAACGCGGCATGCGCGGCATCGGCGGCGCCGCGCGCTTCCGGCGGTCGTTCGCGCGGGTCCTGAATACCGAGGAAGGCGGCAATCACGCTGACTTCGCGCAGGCAGCCCAGGTCGTGCGCCGCCACCAGCATCCGCGCCAGCTTCACGTCCACCGGCAGGCGCGACATCTGCCGGCCGACCGGCAGCAGCTGGCGGTCCTTGTCGATCGCGCCAAGCTCGGTCAGCGTCTGCCAGCCGTCCGCCACCGCGCGCGGATCGGGCGCGTCAATGAAGGGGAAGTCCTCCATCCGGCCCAGGCCCAGCGAGAGCATGCGCAGGATCACCCCGCCGAGCGAGGCGCGCAGGATTTCCGGATCGGTGTAGCGCGGGCGCGAGAGGAAATCGGCCTCCGAATACAGGCGATAGCAGATGCCAGCCGCGATGCGGCCGCAGCGACCCTTGCGTTGATCGGCGCTGGCCTGGGAAATCGGCTCGATGTGCAGGCGGTCGAGTTTCTGCCGCGGCGAATAGCGTTTCACGCGCGCCGCGCCCGGATCCACCACATAGCGGATGCGCGGCACCCTCAGCGAGGTTTCAGCCACGTTCCTCGCCAGCACGATGCGCCGTTGCGGCCCGGGCTGGAACACGCGGTCCTGGTCGCGCGCTGACAGCCGCGCATACAGAGCGAGCACTTCGGTATGCCGGTACTTGCGATCAGCCAGCGCACGGTGCGCGTCACGGATCTCGCGCTCGCCCGGCAGGAACACCAGCACATCGCCGTGCGCGTCCTCGCGGGTGATCTCATCCACCGCTGCCACGATGGCGTCGTTCATCGTGCGGTCGCCGGCGTCCTCGCCCTCGCCTTCCTGTGGCCGGTAGCGGGTTTCCACCTGGTAGCTGCGTCCCTCGACCTGGATTACCGGCGCGCCGTCGAAATGCGCGGCGAAGCGCTCGGTGTCAATCGTGGCCGAGGTGACGATCAGCTTGAGGTCGCGCCGCTTGCGCACCAGTTGCTTGAGGTAGCCGAGCAGGAAATCGATGTTGAGGCTGCGCTCGTGCGCCTCGTCGACGATGATGGTGTCGTACTTGGACAACCAGCGATCGGACTGGATTTCCGCCAGCAGGATCCCGTCGGTCATGAACTTGATCAGGCTGTCTTCGCCGACGTTGTCGGTGAAGCGCACCTGATAGCCAACGACGCCGCCCATGGGCACCTGCAATTCCTCGGCAACCCGGCGCGCCACTGCGCGCGCGGCGATCCGGCGCGGCTGGGTGCAGCCGATCATGCCGGCGCGACCGCGACCCGCGACCAGGCATAGCTTGGGCAACTGCGTGGTCTTGCCGGAGCCGGTTTCGCCGGCAACGATCACCACCTGGTGCCTGGCCAGCGCATCCAGGATGGCGTCTGCCTCGCGCGCAACCGGCAGTTCGTCGTCGAAGCTCGGTGTCGGCGCCAGTGCGTCGCGTCGTGCACGCGCGGCGATCGAGGTCGCGAGCGCCTTGGCATAGGCATCCTTGCGCGCGGCATCGTCGGGCGCGTCGCGGCTGCGGTCGCGCAGATTGCGCAAGCGCCGGCCGTCGCGGGTCAATCCATCCTCCGGCACCGGCGCGCGTGCCGGCCCAAGACCCCCGCCATTGAGCCGTTCAATGGGCGCAATGGATACAATCAATTTCACGGGCGGCTCATTCCGGGGCATGCTCAATTATCGCCCACTCAGGCAGGAGACCGGCATGAAGATCGACATCGGCATCAAGGCCGCGGACCGCAAGCAGATCGCCAATGGCCTGGCCCATCTGCTGGCCGACACTTACACGCTGTATCTGAAAACCCACAACTTCCACTGGAACATCACCGGGCCGATGTTCAATACCCTGCACGCGATGTTCATGGTCCAGTACAACGAATTGTGGCTGTCGTTGGACGAGATCGCCGAGCGCATCCGTGCCCTGGACGAATTTGCCCCCGGCTCGGGCAAGCAATACGCCAAGCTGAGCAAGATCCCGGAGGAATCCGGTGTCCCCGAGTGGAAAGCCATGGTCACGCAGCTGGTCACCGGCCACGAGACCTGCTCTCGTACCGCGCGCGAGGCCTTCAAATGCGCTGATGACGCCAACGACCAACCGACCGCGGACCTGGCCACGGCGCGCATGCAGGCACACGAAAAGACCGCCTGGATGCTCCGCTCCCTGCTCCAGTAAACAGCAAGCCTGCTGCAGCGGCTGTTGCAGCAGCTGTTGCAGCGGCTGTTGCAGCGGCTGTTGCAGCGGCTGTTGCAGCGGCTGTTGTGGGAGCGGCTTCAG
>JBKJMY010000009.1:0-4344 GCA_046596115.1 Arenimonas sp. | reverse complement strand
GCCAAGGAAAGTACCCGCAGGAGCGGAAGTCAACGATGCGGCAATAACCGCCCAGCAGATGTATCCGTACTCAAGCGCACCCTGCGTGAAATGATCGACGAAGTCACGTTGTGCCCGGGCGCGACGATCTGCTTCGGATTCAGGGGAGCGGTATGCGTGATAGAAGTCCATGACCGACGGGTCGCAAACGCAGGTCGAATAAAACGCCTCGAAATGCTCGGGACCAAATGGCCGGAGCTCAAGTCGAGCTGTTCTGAGGGCTGTCATTGGTCGCATTGTCTACCAGGAACTCGTAGACGGTCGATTGACCGCTTGAATCGATTGGCTTCCGGAAAGCGACCGGTCACGACCGACTGAAATGGGTCGCAATGCGACCGTAGCGCTGACCGGCCAGGAACGGCCATATATTGCGGGGCACTACGATGAGGGGTCTTCCCCACAAACACGCCAGCCCAAAGGAAGTGGGGGTGTGCCCCAATGCGTCAGGCCAGCTCACGCCCCAGCCCTGACGGCTAGCTCGTTTCGCATCTTTTCAGTGGCCGGAAGGTTAATGCCTGCCGGCCCGATACCGTGTCCAGGATTAATCAGCCGCCAGAGGCTTGCCATCGATCGTGAGCGTGGAAGGCAACTTTGTGGCCTGTAGTCGCTTGGCCACGGCCTCCGTCTCTCGCATGACCCGCAGCATGTTGCCGCCAGCCACCGCAGCGAGTTCCGTATCGGTCCAGCCACGGCGGGCAAGCTCGATCAGCAGCGCCGGGTATTTGTTAACGGCATTAAGGCCTTCCGGTGTGGTTTCTATGCCATCGAAATCCGAACCAAAGCCTACGCTGCCGACCCCGGCTACCTTGCGAATATGATCGATGTGGTCGGCGACCATACCCAATGTCACCACCGGCGCGGGATGGCGTTTTTCCCATTCGGCCAGTGCCACCTTGGCGCGTTCCGGCTGGCCGATATACAGGCCGTCATAGGGAGGTGCGTTGAAACGAGCCATTTCCGCAGCACGATCCGCGTCCCGCCGCCCACTCGCCGCCGATACATAGCCGGGATAGAAGTTAACCATCACTATGCCGCGGTTCTTCGCCACCAGTTGCAACACGTCGTCGGGTACGCCGCGTGGATGGTCGATCAGCGCACGGGCGTTGGAATGCGAGAACATCACCGGTGCGGCGCTGGCAGCGATTGCCTGGCGCATGGTGTCGGGCGAGACATGGCTGAGGTCGACAAGCATGCCGAGCCGGTTCATCTCGCCGACGATTGCATTGCCGAAAGGCGTCAGTCCATGGTGCACCGGATCGGCGGTCGCCGAATCCGCCCAATCCGTGTTGCTGGTATGGGTCAGGGTCATGTAGCGCGCACCAAGCACGTACATCTGGCGCAGCGCCGCCATCGAGTCGTTGATCTGGTGGCCACCCTCGATGCCGATCAGCGAGGCGATGCGGCCGTCGCGATGGATACGCTCGATGTCCTCGGCGGTATAGGCCATCTCAAACGCTTCGGGATACCGTGCCACCATCGTCCGCACGATGTCGATTTCTTCCAAAGTCATCTGCACCGCCGCCGGGCCGGTGGTCGATGCGGGAATCCAGACCGACCAGAACTGGCCGCCCATGCCGCCTGCACGCATGCGAGGTATGTCCGTCATAAGCGGCGTTTGACCCGCTGTGGCCTTGCCCTGCTTCGAGTGGTCCACGTGAAGGTCGACATCGCCGCGCGCACGCAATTCCCACGGCAAGTCGTTGTGACCGTCGATCAATGGGGTATCGGCCAGCACCTTGGCGACGCGTGCGGCCAATGCCGCGCCATCCTTGCCAGCAGCCGGCGTCGCGGCCTGCGCCAGGCTGTTGAAGGCGATTGCCACGGAAATCAGCCAAGCCAATCTGCGACGCTGCATGTTTGTCTCCGGTGATGGAATTACACGGAATGGGCGAGTGGCCTGCCGGGGGGCGGCGGTCTCGAAAGCGCCCGATTGGGCTAAAAGCATCTTACGGGTTTCTGCTCGCCCATAATTGACCAGCCTTCAGTCCAGTCACATTGACGCGAGCATCGACACGGCTAAGAACCAATTCAATTGACTTCCCGAAAGCAGCCGCTCGCGACCGGCTGAAATGGGTCGGAAGCGGACGGCGCCAAACCTGCACCTTTCCGGGCCTCGCGACGCTTACGCGTCAACGCATGGTCAACGGCGTGCGCTTTGGCGGATCCACCAGCAGCTTGTTGATGTCGCCGACGATGCGAGCGAGCGACTCGTCGTTGAACCCTACATGCACCGCGGAAATCCTGCCGGTCTGGTCGATGACGAAGAGATTCGGATAGCCCTTGACGTCGAAGCCATCGGCGATTGTGCCGCGGGTGTCGTGCGTGAAGGTGATCGCCGCGTCCTTCATCTGCCGGCGGATCAGCTTGTAGTCCTCCCTGCTGTCCTTCACATTGACCGCAATGATCCGGACCCGGTCGCCGGCGGACTTCTGCAATACGTCCAGCACCGGCAGCTCACGTCGACACGGCCCGCACCAGGACGCCCAAAAGGTCACGATGACCACCGTGCCGCGAAACTGGCTGATATTTATTTCATCGTTGCCTGGCGTCTTGCCGAGGGCATCGGGCGGCACCGCACCGACATCCAGCCGCGCCTCCGCGGGCGAAGAGATCAGGGCGAGCAGGCAAACTGCCAGAATTCGAAGGTTCATGCCATCACCTTGGGGCGCTCGCACTCAGTGCTTGATCATGATGTGGCGGACCGAGGTGTAATCCTCCAGCCCGTACATGGACATGTCCTTGCCGTAGCCGGACTTCTTCACGCCGCCATGCGGCATTTCGCTGACCAGCATGAAGTGCGTGTTCACCCAGGTGCTGCCGTACTGCAATTCAGCGCTGACTCGCATCGCCTTGCCGATGTCGGACGTCCACACCGACGATGCCAGCCCGTAGTCGCTGTCGTTGGCGAACGCGATCGCCTGGTCCACGTCGCTGAATCGCGTCACCGACACCACCGGGCCGAAGACTTCCTTGCGCACGATCTCATCTGCCTGGGTGGCGCCCGCGACCACGGTCGGTTCGAAAAAATAGCCGGAGCCGGCGACGGCATGGCCGCCCGTCACGACCTCCAAGTGCTTGTCGGCGCGCACGCGGTCGAGGAAGCCGGTAACCCGATCGCGATGCGCGCTGGACACCAGCGGGCCCAGTTCCACGCCCTCCTCATCCTGCGTGCCCACCTTGATCGACGAAACTGCCGATGCCAGGTCGGCAACGAAGTTTTCGTACTTCCTGTCCTGCGCGTAGATGCGCGAGGCAGCCGTGCAGTCCTGGCCGGCGTTGTAGTAGCCGAACACCTTGATGCCCTCGATGGCTGCCTCGATGTCGGCGTCGTCGAACACGATCACCGGCGCCTTGCCGCCGAGCTCCAGATGGGTGCGCTTCAAGGTCTGCGCGGCGACTTCCAGCATCTTCTGCCCGGTCGCGATCGATCCGGTGAGCGAAATCATGCGCACTGCGTCCGCCGACACCAGCGGCTGGCCGACGGTGTGGCCGCGGCCGAAGACAATGTTGGCAACGCCTGGCGGCAACAGGTCGCCGATCAGTTCGAAAAAGCGCAGCGATGTCAGCGGTGTGAGTTCGGACGGCTTGAGCACGAGGGTATTACCCGCGGCCAATGCCGGCGCCATTTTCCACGCCGCCATCATCAGCGGATAGTTCCACGGTGTAATGGAGGCGATGACGCCGACCGGATCGCGCCGGATCATCGAGGTGTGCCCGGGCAGGTACTCCGCCGCCGCCGAACCGCCCAGGCAACGCGCTGCGCCGGCGAAGAAACGAAATACATCGGCGATTCCAGGAATCTCGTCGTTCAATGCCGCCTGGAAAGGCTTGCCGCAATTGTCTGACTCAAGCCGCGCCAGTTCGTCCGCTTTGTCCTCCACGCGGTCGGCGATCCTGAGCAGTATCGCGGCGCGGTCCTTGGGCGCGGTGCGGGACCAGCCCGGCAACGCCGCATCCGCGGCCGCCACGGCCGCCGCAACCTGGGCCGGGCTGGCCTCGGGAATGCGCACGATTTCCGCGCCTGTCGCCGGATTGAATACGGTAAACAAGTCGCCCTGCCCCGTCTCGAGCTGGCCATTGATCAACATCCGCGTCTGCATGGGAGGCCTCCGTCTGGTGTTCTATTTTCCGCTTCCCGCCACCGAGTCGGTGCCGCGGGTCAGGTAATACGCGCCGAGGATCGGCAGGCTCGTCACCAGCATCACCATCATCGCCACGACATTGGTGATGGGCGTATCGCGCGGCTTGCTGAGCTGGTTCAACAACCAGATCGGCAAGGTGCGTTCGGTGCCGGCGGTGAAGGTG
>JBKJMY010000113.1:0-15386 GCA_046596115.1 Arenimonas sp. | reverse complement strand
CCAGCTCACGGCCTGCCGGCCGACGCGCCAGGTGCCCTTGTGGCCGCCGATTTCGTAGTTGTGGTAGACGAAGGTATCGAGCAAGCGGAACTGCTCGCCGACCTTCTCCTTGGCGATCTTGGTCAGGTCGCTACGGGTCTGGTTCTCGAAGTCATAGAAATAGGTAGCGCGCACGAAGGCGCCCCAGTCATTGTCGTCGCCCCACTTCAGGCTCAGCTCGGAGGTGATCTTGAAGGCATTGGAGAACGGGTCGCCCTTGCCGTACTTCAGGTCGCCGTCGTCGCGGTTGACCGAATAACGGCCCGGCGCGGCAGTCTGAAAGGCGGATCCGGGGACAGCGTTGCTGCTGCAGCGGCCCGGGCCGACCGGAATCGGGCCGAGCGGGATGTTCTGGAAGCACAGCGCTGGATTGAACTGCACCTTGCCGATCAGGTTCGGATCGGGGCTCTCGGTACGCCACGAGTAGCCATAGCTGACGGTGGTGTCCAGGGAGCCGGTCAGGCCGCCCCTGGTGAATTCGAAGGCCTGGGCGGCGGGAGCGGCCAGCAGGGCGACAGCAACGGCGGCGGCCAGTGGAGCGCGGGCCAGCAGACCGCGGGCGGTTTTAGTGGATTTCATTGCTGTGGATCCTCGTCAGGTCAATCACTCGGGCGATGGCAATGCACGAATCGCTTAGAGGAGGACCTGCCTTCCGAGGCATGTCAGATGTCGCGGCCGATCCATCGGCGACCCCCCCCGGGGAAACGACGCACTTACTGTACCCCGATATTAAAAGTACGTTACGCCAATAAGCAATGCCCTAGCGTATGGAAGATTGGATATTGCTCAATACCGACGCAAATCCGGGGCTCAGGGCACGAAGCGACGGGGGTTCCAGCCAAAGGCAAGGCGCGCCGGGACCGGATCGGCGGTCTGGTCGCGCGCCAGGCGGGACACCGCCCCCGCCGCGGCGGAACCCGCGCCCAGCCTGCCCGCCAGCCTGAGCGCGAGCCAGAACAAGGGTTCCGGCAGGCGGATCACCCGGGCGCCAGGCACCTGGACGGCCAAGGCGCGGGCCAGCATCGCGTCGAAACCGAGCACCTCACCCCCGGGCAGGTCGAACGCCTGGCCGGCGGTCGCGGGCGCCTCCAGGCAAGCCAGTACCGCCGCGGCCACATCGGCGACGTGCACCGGTTGCCGCAACCCGAGCACGCCGCGCGGCAGCGGGACCAGCCGCCAGCGGCGCGCGGCCTGGAGCAAGGGCGTCAGGCTGCGGTCGCGGCCGTTGCCGTAAAGCATCGTTGGGCGCAGCACCGTCAGCTCCGACCCATGCGCGCGCGCTGCTTGGAACAGGCGGATTTCCGCCGCGTCCAACCGTGCCGCCAGGGCGCGCTCATCGGCATCTTCGGACGCACGCTTGTCCATCCGGCCCGTGCTGCCCAGTGCGACGACCCGTAATGGATGCGCTGCGGACTGCGCGAACCAGTCGGAGAAGGCATCCAGTGGGCCGAGCGAAATCACAGTGTCGATCGACCCGGGCAGGTCGGGCATCGCTTGCAGGGAGCCGCGCAGCCACCGGATCGATGCATCGTCATCGTGCGCATCACGGGACAAAGCGAGCACCGGTGCATCCAGTTGCGCAAGCAACGGCCGCAACGCATCGCCGACCTGGCCGCTCAATCCGATGATCAGCGCCTGCACGTTCCGTCCTGGCGGGCCGTGGCGATCAGCTTGCGAGTGACACGAAAAGCTCGAACGCCAGCCACGCGGCGAATGCCAGAACCAGCAGCGCGCCTTCGCGGCGCTTGATGTCCAGGTCACCCATCAGTACCGGATACAACATCAGTGCGAACGCCATCGCCGCGGGCAGTTCCAGCCGCAGGAAGGAAGCCGGCAGGGCAAGCGGTTGCCATGCCGCCATGCCGCCAACCACGAACAGCAGGTTGAACAGGCAGGCCCCCAGGACGGACGCGACCACGACGTTGCCCTGCCCCTTTGCCGCGGCGAGCGCCGCGATCACCATCTCCGGAAGCGCCGTGCCGATTGCAACCACCAGCAAGCCGGTGACCATCGGCGCCATGCCGAGCGCCAGGCCGATCGGCAGCGCATTCAGCACCACCAGGCGGCTGCCGAAATACAGCATCACCGCCGCCATGGCGAGCCGCAGCAGGTTCTGCCCAAGGTTGCTGCTGGTGGTGGCATGCGCAGCGATCTCGACCTGCACAGCCGGCGCCTCCGTGCTGCCGCGGCGGAAGAACAGCACGACGAAGGCCGCAAAGCCAAGCAGCAGCGCGGCGCCTTCCCAGCGTGCGATCACGCCATCCAGTCCGAACAGCAGCACGGCGCCCGTTGACACCAGGACCAGCACGACCTCGACCGCAAGCAGGCGCATGCTGGCAAGCAGTGGTGCGACCAGCGCGGCCACGCCCAGAGTCAGGCCGATGTTGACGATGTTCGAGCCAATCGCATTGCCAAGAGCGAGGTCCGCGTGCCCGGCGGCCATCGCATAGGTATTGACCACGAGTTCGGGGATCGAGAACACCACGCCGACCAGCAACAGTCCCGCGCGGAACGGCGACACGCCGGCACGTTGGGCCAGCCCCGATGCCCCGCGCAACAGGGAATCAGCACCGAGCAACAGCAGGAAAATCCCCAACGCGAACATGCCGACGGCACTGGCCATCTCGACTCCCCTGTCGCCGGCGACTGCCGGCTATTTCTTCTTCGGAATATACAGGTCGGTGATGCTGCCCTCGAAGACCTCGGCCGCCATGCCGATCGATTCGCTCAAGGTGGGATGCGGATGGATGGTGTGGCCGATGTCGCCGGCCTCGCAACCCATCTCGATGGCCAGGGCGATTTCCGCGATCAGGTCGCCGGCATGCACGCCGACGATGCCGCCGCCCAGCACGCGATGGCTGTCCGGGTCGAAGATCAGCTTGGTGAATCCCTCGGCGCGACCCATTCCGACCGCACGGCCGGAGGCGGCCCACGGGAACCTGCCGACGCCGATGGCGATGCCTTTTTGCGCGGCTTCGGTTTCGGTCAGGCCAACCCAGGCGATCTCGGGATCGGTATAGGCGACCGACGGAATCACCCGTGCCACCCATTCGTGTTTTTCGCCAGCGGCGACTTCCGCCGCCAGCTTGCCTTCGTGGGTGGCCTTGTGCGCCAGCATTGGCTGGCCGACCAGATCGCCAATGGCGAAGATGTGCGGCACGTTGCTGCGCATCTGCTTGTCCACCGCGATGAATCCGCGTTCGGACACGGCAACGCCAGCGGCGGCCGCGCCGAGCTTGCCGCCATTGGGCGTGCGGCCCACCGACACCAGCACGCGGTCGAAGCGCGTGGTCGCCGGCGGCTTGCCGCCTTCAAAGGTCGCGTGCAATCCGTCCTTGCCCACCTCGACCTTGGTGACCTTGGTGCCCAGGTGCACGGAAGCGCCGCGCTTCTTCAACAGGGCAGCCAGCGGCTTGACCAGGTCGGGATCGGCTCCCGGCATGAGCTGGTCCATGAATTCGACTACGGTGATCCTGCTGCCGAGCGCGCCGTAGACGCAGGCCATTTCCAGCCCGATGATGCCGCCGCCCACGACCAGCAACTCGGCGGGTATATCCGCCAGCAGCAGCGCGTCGGTGGAGTCCATCACCCGCGGGTCATCCCAGGGGAAGGCCGGCAGCTTCACCGGCTGCGAGCCGGCGGCAATGATGCATTGCCCGAAGCGCAGCAGCTTGTTGCCCTCGGCAGTTTCGACCTGCATTTCATTTGGCGATGTAAAGGTGCCCGTGCCTGTGACGACGCGGACTTTGCGCGCCTTCGACATGCCGGTCAGGCCCTGCACCATCGTGCCAACGACCTTGTCCTTGAAGGCGCGCAACTTGTCCACGTCGATACTGGGCGTTCCGAAATCCACGCCGTAGTCCGAGGCGTGCTTTGCCTGCTCGATCACGTCGGCGGCATGCAGCAGGGCCTTGGACGGAATGCAGCCAACATTGAGGCAGACCCCGCCCAGCGCGGCATAACGCTCGACCAACACCACGTCCATGCCGAGGTCCGCAGCGCGAAACGCAGCTGTGTAGCCACCCGGCCCACCGCCAAGCACCACCAACTGGCACGCAATATCCGTGGCAGCGGCTTCAGCCGCGACTGTGGGAGCGGCTTCAGCCGCAACTGTGGGAGCGGCTTCAGCCGCGATCTTGGGTGCAGCTATCGCGGCTGAACCCGCTCCCACAACCGCTCCCACAACCGCTTCCACAACCGCTTCCACAGCAGCTTCCACAGCTGTTTCGAGGATCGCGATCACCTGTCCTTCGGACACCGTGTCGCCGAGCTTGATCTTCCACTCGCGCAGGACGCCTGCGGCTGGCGACGGCACTTCCATCGTCGCCTTGTCCGACTCGAGGGTGAGCAAGCCCTGGTCCTTGGCGATCTGGTCGCCGGGCGCTGCCAGCAATTCGATCGCCGGAACGTCCTTGCTGCCGCCCAGGTCAGGCACGCGGATTTCAATCATCGCCATGCGCGCGCCCTCAGACCAACAGCCGGCGCAGGTCGCCGAGCACCTGTGACAGGTAAGCGGTGAAGCGCGCCGCCGCGGCGCCATCGATGACCCGATGGTCGTAGCTCAGCGACAACGGCAGCACCAGGCGCGGGGCAAATTCCTTGCCGTTCCAGACCGGCCGCGTCTGCGAGCGCGACACGCCCAGGATTGCCACTTCCGGTGCATTGATGATCGGCGTGAACGCGGTGCCACCGATACCGCCCAGCGAACTGATGGAAAAACAGCCGCCCTGCATGTCGGCTGGGCCCAGCTTCCTGTCGCGCGCCTTGCCACTGAGCGCCGCAAGCTCCTGCGACAGCTCCAGGAGACCCTTGCGGTCGCAATCGCGGATCACCGGAACCACCAGCCCATCGGGCGTGTCCACGGCGATGCCGATGTGGAAATACTGCTTCAGCACCAGTTCGTCGCCATCCAGCGAGGCATTGAAGCGCGGGAATTGCTTCAGCGCCGCAACCACGGCCTTGATCAGGAACACCAGTGGCGTGAACTTGGTTTCCTTGTTTTCTTCGCCCAGTTTCTTGCGGAAGGCTTCCATCTCGGTGATGTCGGCGTCGTCGAACTGGGTGACATGCGGAATCATCGCCCAGTTGCGGGCAAGGTTTGCCGCCGCCAACTTGTTGATGCGGCTACGCGGCTCGCGCTGCACCGGACCGAATTTGGAAAAGTCCACCTGCGGCCAGGCAATCAATTGCAATCCACCGCCGTTGCCAACCGCGGCGCCAACATTCGCAGCGCCGGCCAGCGCCTGCTTGACGAAGGCCTGCACGTCGGCGCGACCAATTCGCCCGCCGCGCTCACTACCCGTGACCTGCGACAGATCGACGCCGAGTTCGCGCGCAAGCACCCGGATCGCCGGGCTGGCATATGGAAGCACGCCGGGAACCAGGGCATCGCCTTCGGGAATGCGTGGTGGCGGCGCGGGCGCTGGCGCGGATGCAGCAAGCTGCGTGGGTTCTGCGCTCGTGGCCGCCGGAGCGGCAGGCTCGTTCGCACGGGCAGCCGACGCAGTGGCAGCTGCAGGCGGTGTAGCGGCTGCAGTGGGCGATGCAGGTGCAGTGCGCGCAGGTGCAGCTGTTGCGGCAGCGGGCCCCGGTGCAGCGGGTGCGGCAGCAGGTGCAGCGGCGGGCGCAGCTGCAGCGGCGGCCGCAGGTGCAGCGGCGGGCGCCTGGGCAGTCGGTTCGGCGGCATCGCCAACCTCAATTCGCGCCACCAGCGCGCCGGTGCCGATCTCATCGCCAAGCTTCACCAGGATCTCGCGCACGATGCCGGCGAAGGGCGCGGGCACTTCCATGGTCGCCTTGTCGGACTCCAGCGTCACCAGTCCCTGGTCCTTGGTTACCGCGTCGCCCACCTGCACCAGCAGTTCAATCACCGGCACGCCGGCATCGCTGCCGATGTCGGGCACCCGGGCCTCCTTGAGCTCCGCCATCGCCTGTCCACCTGGAATCATCGTCGAGTCCACCATTGTGGCCCCGAAGGCGGGTAGCGCCAAGCGCGCGACAGGCAAAAAAAACCCCCGGGGTGGGGGTGAGGGGAAATCGGAACCGGCCGATCGGCCGGAAATCGGGTCATCAAAGCGCGACGCGCGACCGATCAGTTGCGGTTGTCGTCGCTATCGTGGTCGCGGCCATGGCGCTGGCGATTGGCCGCATCCAGGCGCAGCAGGTCAAGCGGCTTGCCGTCTGCCGTGCGCACTTCCAGCCCATTGTCGAGGACGTCGATCCGGCGCAGTCGCGTGCACACCGATTCGGCCAACGGCTCGAGCGCCTTGGCGCGGGCGTTCACCCGGGTGTCGAGCTCGTGCTCCATGCGCGCCATGCGCGCTTGCAGGTCGCCGTCCTTGCCGACCGTGAATGCTGCCTTGATTGCGGTGCGCACGGCGCCGCCGATGATCTCGGGCAGGTAGTCACGCAAGATCGGCTCGACCACGCCCTTCATGGCGTCTTCGTCGAACAAGGCCAACGGCGTCCGGCGCATCTTGGCCACCGCACGCCGATGCGACGCCTCGAGCGTGGCCACCGTCTGCCCAGGGTCGGTGGACAGCTCACGCGCCACCTCGGTCAGCGCGGTAAAGGCGATGTCCACAGCCTCTGTGGCGACCTTCTGCAACTCCGGCGCGAGCGCATGCATCTCGCGCTCCATCTGCGCAAAGCGGACATGGTCGGCATCGCTGATCGTGACCTCGTGCCCATCGATGAACAGGCGGCCGCCGCCAATGCCAATTTCCCGCGGAGCCTGGTCCTGGCTGAACACGAAGGCGCGGCGAACCATGCGCACGTTGTAATTGGTGCCGACATCGCAGGACAGGTTGATGCTGTCATGGCTGCTGCCGTGGGCCCGCGCCGCGGTTGGAGCGGCAACCAGAAGCGCCAGGATCAGCAGGTACAGGGTCCGGGTCATGACAGGCTCCACATGGCGATGGCGCAAGTTTTGCACGTGGCCCGGGCGCGCAAACGTGCCGTGAGTTGGCATGACGATGGTCATGGGTCGCCGCGCCGCGACCCGCCCCCGGTATGCTGTCGGCCTCGATTGCCTGAGCCAGATCGTGCCCGTTCCCGAATTAGTCCGCCGCCGACCCTTCCTGTCCATCGTCGCACTTGCCCTGCTGCTGGCCCTGGCATTCCAGGGCAGTCGGGGCCTGTGGGAGCCCGACGAGGGGCGCTACACCAACGTCGCCCTGCAGATGCTGCATTCGGGCGACTACGTCACCCTGCAGCGCAATGACGTTGCCCTGCACTTCACCAAGCCGCCGGTCACCTACTGGGCGATTGCCGCCAGCGTGCAGGCCCTCGGGCGCAACGAGTGGGCCGCGCGCCTGCCCATGGCGCTGGCCTACATCCTGTCCATCCTGCTGGTGTACGACCTGGGGCGGCGCTTCGTCCCGACCCGACCCTGGCTGCCCGCGCTGGTGTTCGCGACCAGCCCGGTGGTGTTCCTTGCAGCCAATTCGGTCAACACCGACACCGTGCTGGCTGCGACCGAGACGCTGGCCATGGCCTGCTACGTGCGCGAACGGTTCGCCGGGGGACGGCGACTCTGGCTCGACGCAATGTGGGCAAGCTTCGGACTCGCCTTCCTGACCAAGGGCCCCCCTGCCCTGTTGCCAATCCTTGCAGTACTGGTCTTCGAGGCCAGCGGCCCCGATCGCTGGTCGCGACTGCGCCGAGTACTGGGTCGCCCGATCGGACTGCTAGCCTTCGCCATCATCGGCTTCACCTGGTTTGCCGTGGTCATCCGCTTGCATCCCGGCCTGCTCGACTACTTCCTAGGGCATGAGGTGTATGCGCGGATCGCCACCGCGGAACTCAGGCGCTTCCCGCAATGGTACGGACCGTTCGTCGTCTACCTGCCGACGCTGGTGCTCGGCACCCTGCCCTGGCTGGTGTTTGCCGTGCCACGCATCCGCGAGCGCTGGCGCGCCGGCGGCGTGCTGCACGATCCGCAGCTCCGCTTCCTGTGGATCTGGTTTGCCCTGCCGCTGCTGGTGTTCTGCCTGGCGCGTTCGCGTCTGCCGTTCTACGTGCTGGCGCTGTTCGTGCCTGTATCGCTGTTGATCGCACGCGCATTGTCCGGCCTGCGCTTCAGTCGCGCTGGCGTAGTGCTGGCCGGGATGTGGATCATGCTGCTGCTCGGCATCAAGCTGGGTGCCGCGCTGTGGATCAGCGACAAGGATGGCCGCCTGTTCGCCGACAAGCTGCGGCCGATGCTGCCGGGCAAGCCGGAACAGATCCTGTTTGTCGAAGACATGACCCGCAACGGGCTCAACCTGTACTTCGACAGCCGCATCTACCGGCTTTCATTCAAGCACCAGCCGCGGATGATGTCGGACTCGTCATACGACGAAACCGTCGCCGAATCACTGGCCATGCCGGGCACGCACCGCGTCTTCATCATGAAGCGCGAAGTCGAGGGCTATTTCCTGGATGCCCTGCGCATCGGGGGAAAGCAGCCGGTGCGCCTGGGCGAAATTGACGATGCCAAGGGGCGGGGCCAGCGCGACCGGGTGATCTACACGGTCGCTGGTGACTTCCCGGAAGCGGCGCCGCCCCGCAACTGAGCGGGTCGCCGCGGCCGGACATGCATCCGGATCAAATCTGGATCAGGCGCGTCAACGTGCCTGCTGGCGCATTGCCTGCCGACCCGCGTGCATCTCGTCGCGGCTGATCTTTCCATCGTGGTTACTGTCGAACTGGTCGAAGTGCTCGAGCAGGCGCGGCATCGACGTGCCGATCTCGGCGCGACTCAGGGCCTGGTCCTTGTTGCTGTCCAGAGCGCGCATCTTCTGCATTGCCTCACCGCGACCGTGGCGCCGCTCCATCATTTTCCCGCGCCGCTGTTCATGCGCCCTGCGCATCTCTTCCTGCGTCAGCTGGCCGTCCTTGTTTGCATCCAGGTGGGCGAAGCGCCCGGCGAGTTTCTCGTCGGAGGCGTCCTGGAACTCGGCCAGCGAGATGCGGCCGTCATGGTTGCGATCGTTCTGGGCGAAACGCGCCTGCGCGCGGGCCTGCATCTCGGCCTTGCGGGCGGCACGGTCGGGCGCGACCGCCTGGGCAAGGACGACGCCCGAGGCAAGGGTGCAGAGGAAAAACACGAGAGGTTTGTTCATGGCGGTCAACCTGTTTTGTGGTCAGTACGGTATTCAACGCGCGGCCGCCGCGCCGGTTGACCTGGACGACGATGCCGCCTGCCGGCGTTCATGGATGCCCGGTTTCGACGTGAACGCGTTCCGGCTCGCCGTAGCGGTTTGTCATGCCAGCGAGCCGCTTGGCTGATTTAGCCAGTAAGGTGGCGCATCCGCCACTGCTGGTGGATGCCCAGAGGGTTGATCCTGTCGCTACCCCGGACCCGGCGTGGGTCCAAACCTGGAGTGCGATCTATGCGCATCCTTTACGAATCCCTCGCGATTGCCGGTCTGTTGCTGACCGGCGCCGCCCTGCACTTTGCCGATTCCGGCAGCGTGAATCCCTCGCCGTCCGGCGCCGACGCCGCGCCCACCCACACCTCCCCCGCGCTGGTCGCTGCCGTGACGCCGGACGGGGACGGGGACGGAAAAGGGGCTTGGTCGCTGGATCGCCCCGGCATTCCGGACGCCATCTACGCCGAATCCAGCCAGTTCACCGCCCGGTTCGACCAGACCAACAACACCTGGAAGCTACTGCCGCAGGCCGGTGATCCGGTCACCATTGAAGTCGGCCGCTGCGCCACCGGGACCATGGCGCCGCAGGGCGTCTGGTTGATGACGCAGGACGCCCAAGGCCGGCCGGAGTTGGTCGCCACGTCTGCAACGCGACTTCCCGCAGGCAGCCCGGATCGCTTTGCGATGCGCGACTGCAGCCAGGCCAGCGGTTGGCAACTCGCGGTGCCGCGCACCGTGATCGACCTGCTGGCCGCGAACACCGGAGCCATTTATGTCGACAACTGATCGCGCCGCTGCAAGCGCGCCGACGACGGGCCACCGCTTCCGCCTCGGCGTGCTGGCGGTGGACGGGGTGATGCTGTCCAGCATCGCCTCAGCCAGCGACATGCTGCGCGTCGCCCAGGCCCTGGCCGACATCCGTGCGCCCAACAGCGGGGTGCAGCTGGAGACAGTCGTGTTCGGTGCACGCGGACAGGAACGCATCCGGACCTCGGGCGGCTTGGAGTTGTCCACCCATCCGACACCGCCGGAATCGCTCGACATGCTGCTGGTGCCGGGACTGATGCACAGCAGCCCGCAGGAGTTGCTTGCGCGCGTGCGCACCATGCAGCCGGAGATCGCCCTGCTGCGCGCAATGCAGCTGCGCGGCGTACCGCTGGCCGCCACCTGCAGCGGTACGGTGTTGCTGGCCGAGTCTGGATTGCTTGACGGCCACCGCGCCACCTGCAGCTGGTGGCTGGCCGGCGCCTTCCGCAGCCATTATCCGCAGGTCTTGCTCGAGGCCGACGCGATGGTCGTGGACGACGCGGGCATGCTCACCGCCGGCGGTGCATCGTCGGTGCAGCCCCTGCTGCTCAAGCTGATAGCCCGCGCCGGCGGCGAGGATCTTGCGCAGCAGACCGCGCGCATGTTGCTGATCGACACCAGCCGCCAGAGCCAGGCGCCTTATGTCAGCGATGCGCTGATGCAGACGCCGCGCAGCTCGCTGTCGGAAAAGGCCGAGAAGTTCCTGATGCACCAGTTGCACGAACAGATCAGCGTCAGCCAGCTGGCCGAAGTCTGCGGCACCAGCGAGCGCAGCCTGCTGCGGCATTTCCGAAGCCACCTGGGGGTCACGCCGCAGGCGCATATCCAGCACCTGCGCGTGGAGCGGGCCAAGGCCCTGCTGGAAACCACGCATCTGAGTTTTGAGGAAATTGTCGAGCGCTGCGGCTACAGCGATAGCGCGAGCTTCCGGAAACTGTTCAAGCGCGCCACCGCGATCACCCCGGGCGACTATCGCGAGCGTTATCGCCTGCGTCCGCATTAACCCGTCGCAGGGTTGCAAACAACACATCACCCAGCGGGTAGGTGATGTTGAAGTTGCTGCTCGCCATGCGCCGCGGATCATGGTGCAGGGTGTGCAATCCGCGCAGCGTGCGCACCAGCGACAGACGCGCCAGCCAGTGCGTGTCGGGCAGGTGGTAGGCCAGGTGCAGGACCTCGTAGTTCAGGAAATAGGCGATGCCGCAGGCGACGAACAGCCAAGCGACATTGGCACTGGCGAAGTGCGCAAGCAGCAGCCATGCCGGGGTCGCGAACACGCCAAAGAAGAACAGCACCAGCAGTGGCGGAAACAGCACCGCGCGCAAGTCCTGCAGGCGATCAATCGGCATGGCCTGGTCGCTGAAGAAGCGGTGGTGCTGGCCGGCATGGCGTCGGTACACCAGCCCGAGCCCGCGCCAGGGGCGGTGCATCG
Organism: Arenimonas sp.; assembly: GCA_046596115.1. Taxonomy (GTDB): domain Bacteria; phylum Pseudomonadota; class Gammaproteobacteria; order Xanthomonadales; family Xanthomonadaceae; genus Arenimonas. The sequence continues at coordinate 3,974 of JBKJMY010000113.1, read as the reverse complement.
GGTAGCGATGCCCCAGGTACTCGACCAGGTTGGCGTATACCAGGCTGAGTGGGACAGTGAGCCATTCCAGTGGACGCACGCCGTGCAGTTGCATCAGGCACGCGAGCAATGCCAGGGAACCGCCACCGAAGGTGATCGCAAGATGCAGGCGGCCGTCGTAGTGCGGCGGGATGTCGCGCTCGCGGTACGCATCCCGGAACCGGCCTACGGCCTCCGGCCAACCTGCCCCGCCCATGCCGTTCCTCCCGGGAAGCATCGCAACTGATTGCCGCAGCGCCTGGCCGCGCGCCGGCTTCGCAGCGCACGCGACACGTCCGCGGCCATACTACGCAGGCCCGGCGCAATCCGACACTCGGCGCTGCGCGCGGCAACAACCACGGCAAGACATGCGCAAGATTGTTCACATCGACATGGATGCCTTTTACGCCTCGGTCGAGCAGCGCGACGACCCGGCGCTGCGCGGCCGGCCCGTGGTGGTGGCCTGGCGTGGCGCCCGCTCGGTGGTCTGCGCGGCATCCTATGAGGCGCGCAAGTACGGGATCCGCTCGGCGATGCCGGCGATGCGTGCCGAGCGCCTGTGCCCGGACGCCGTGTTCGTGCCGCCGGATTTCAGCCGCTACCGGGCCGCCTCGCGGATCGTGCGCGGCATTTTCGAGCAGCACACCGACCTGGTCGAACCCTTGTCGCTCGACGAGGCCTATCTCGATGTCACCGAAAACAAGTTCGGGCTACCCAGCGCCACCGCCGTGGCCCTGCGCATCCGCGAATCGATCCGCGAGCAGACCCAGCTCACTGCCTCGGCGGGCATTGCCCCGAACAAATTCCTGGCCAAGATCGCCTCCGACTGGCGCAAGCCCGATGGCCAGTTCGTGATCCGGCCGCACCAGGTCGAAGCCTTCCTGGCGCCGTTGCCGGTGGGCCGGATCCCCGGCGTCGGCCGGGTGATGGAAGCAAAGCTCGTCGAACTAGGGGTGCGCGAAGTGCGGCAACTGCGGGCGATGGGCGAAGCGGAACTGGAACGCCGCTTTGGCCGCTGGGGCCGGCGCCTGCACGAACTCTCATTCGGGATCGACGAGCATCCCGTGGTCAGCGAGCGCCCGACCCTGCAGGTCTCGGCCGAGGACACCTTTGGCACCGACCTGTTGCTGCGCGATCCGCTGATCGAGGAAACGCTGCGCCAGCTGGCTGCGAAAGTCTGGTCGGGTGCGTCGAAGGAATCCGAACGCATCGGCCGGACCGTCGTGCTCAAGCTCAAGACCAGCGACTTCCGCATCCTCACCCGCAGCAATACGCCCCCCATGCCGCCCGCCTCGGAAGCCGAGCTGATTGGGCACGCGCTCGAGCTGCGCGAGCGCGTGGACCTGCCCTCGCGCACCCGCTATCGCCTGGTCGGGGTGGGCCTTGGCAATTTCCGCGACGCCAACGCCCTGCCCCCACAACCGGAGCTGTTCGACTAGGCCGCCGCTGATCCGCGCAGGCTGTCCATGTCAATCACGAACCGGTAGCGCACGTCGGACTTCAGCATCCGCTCGTAAGCGTCGTTGATACCCGACATCGGGATCACTTCGATATCGGCAGCGACGCCCTTGGCGGCGCAGAAGTCGAGCATTTCCTGTGTCTGCGCGATGCCACCGATAAACGACCCGGTGAGGGTGTGCCGCCGCATGATCAGCGATGTCGCCGCCAGTACGGCCGGCTTGTCGGGCACGCCCAGCAGAACCATCGTGCCATCCACCCGAAGCAGGCCGAGATAGGTGTTGAGGTCGTGCGGCGCGGACACGGTATCGATGATCAGGTGGAACTGTCCGGCCCGCTCGGCAAACACCTTGCCATCCGCGGTGGCCGCGAATTCATGTGCGCCCAGCGCCAGCGCGTCGTCGCGCTTGGACGGCGAACTGCTGAGCACGGTCACCTCGGCGCCCATGGCCACGGCGAGCTTCACCGCAACGTGGCCCAGGCCGCCAAGCCCGACCACGGCCACCTTTTTGCCCGGCCCCGCACCGTAAGTACGCAGCGGCGAATACGTCGTGATGCCCGCGCACAGCAGCGGCGCTGCGCGATCCAGCGGCAGGCCATCGGGAATCGTCAACACATAGGCCTGGTCCACGGTCACCTGGGTCGAGTAACCGCCAAAGGTCAGGTTCCGACCGTCGCGTTCCTTGCTGTTGTAGGTAAGCGTGGCACCCTCGTTGCAGAACTGCTCTTCGCCGGCCGCGCAGTACTCGCACACCCGGCAGGAATCCACGAAGCAACCGACGCCGACCGCATCACCAATCTTGAATCGGGTGACATTGCCACCCACCGCGGCAACGTGGCCGACGATTTCGTGGCCCGGCACAATCGGATAGCTGGAAAAACCCCATTCGTCGCGTGAAAGGTGGATGTCGGTGTGGCAAACGCCGCAGAAGGCGATGTCCAACAGCACGTCCTCCGGGCCCGGTTCGCGCCGCGTGATCTGCATTGGCGCCAGCGGCTCGCTTCCAGCATTGGTTCCGTAGGCATCGGTCTTCAGCATCGGAAAGCTCCTGGTCAGAAATGCGTGGGTGCTAGGGAAATGTGTGGGTGCCCGGGAAATGTGTGGGTGCCCGGGAAATGTGTAGGTGCCCGGGAAATGCGTGGCCGTCCGGGATGCGTGCGCCGCCTAGTCGGTGACCACAGGACCGGCGGCGCGGGAAAACAGGGCATCGAGATCGGCTGCATCCATCATGCGCCATTGGCCGGGCTCGAGTTCGCCCAGGCCGAGGCCGCCGATGCGCGAGCGATGCAGCGCTTGGACATGGTTGCCGACCGCTGCAAACATCCGGCGCACCTGATGGTAGCGGCCTTCGTGCAGCACCATGCGCGCCAGTGTTGGCGACAGCGACTCGAGCTCAGCCGGGGCCAAGGGCACCGTCTCGGCTTCGAGCACCAGCGCGCCGCTGGCAAAGGTCGCCGTCTCGTCGCCGCGCAGCGGCTGCGCGAGCGTCGCCTCGTAGACCTTGGCCAGTTTCGATTTTGGCGAGGTGATCCGATGCAGCAGCGCGCCATCGTCGGTCAGCAGCAGCAGGCCGCTGGTATCGCGATCCAGCCGGCCGACGGTGGAAAGCTGCGGATTGCGCAGGCGGAAGCGTGGCGGCAACAGGTCATGGACCAGGCGACCGGTGTCCTTGGTCGAGCAGGTCGTGCCCAGTGGCTTGTGCAGCAGCACAACCATTCCCTGCGCGGGATCCAGCGGCTCGCCGTCCACACGGATATCGCCATGCGCGGCATCATCGCCCGGGCCGAGTTCGCTACCGTCGGCGCGGGTCACATAGCCTTCGTTCAACAGGAACTGCACCTGCTTTCGACTACCGTAGCCAAGGTTCGCCAACAGCTTCACCAATTTCATCGCGCGCTCCTTCGCGCTTCCACGACCTTGAAGCCATCCGCCTCGCGAAGCCTGTGCACATGGGTGAATTGCGCGCCGAGCGCCGCTTCATACGGCAGGTGTCGGTTGGCGACCAGTAATAGCCGACCGCCGGGAACAAGCGTGCTGGCTGCGGCGGCGATGAAGGCCTGGCCGAGGCCGGGGTCCGCGGCGCGACCGGTATGGAACGGCGGGTTCATCACGATTGCGTCGAAACGGCCTTCGATACCGGCGGCGACATCCCGCCAGTGGTAATCGACGGGGATATCCGGCGACAGCGCCAGGATATTCGCGCGCGCCAGGTCCAGCGCGCGTCCCTCGGCTTCGAAAAGGTCCAGCGCACGGATCCCCGGGCAGCGATGCAGCAGTTCCACCGACAGGGCGCCGACGCCGGCGCCGAGGTCGGCGACGTGCCCGCAAAGATCAGCCGGCAGCGCGTCGATCAGCAGCGCGGAGCCGACATCCAGGCGATCCCAGGCGAACACGCCCGGCCGGCGCAATAGGCCATCGGCGCCCATGGGACGCGGCACATCATCGGCCAGCCAGGCATCGGCGAGCGCCGCGTCAATATTGCCGGCCTCCGCCCACA